>CAYNOZ010000008.1:0-34366 GCA_964398955.1 uncultured Thermococci archaeon
CCTGCAAATGCTGTTGATAATAACATAACTCCTAATATTACAGATAATAGTTTTTTCATGGCCTCAATCTCCTCCTGTCCCTTGGGAATATGGTTGTTTCCCTTATGTTATTTAATTCAAGTATGACCATAATAAGTCTTTCGAGTCCTACTCCGTATCCTCCGTGTGGAGGCATTCCGTATTTGAATGCTTCTAGGTAGAAGTCGAAGTCTTCTGGGTTTAGATCTTGTTTGTTTATTTGGTTTTTTAGTACTTCTTTTCTGTGTTCTCTTTGTCCTCCTGATGATATTTCGATTCCGTGGAAGTCTAGGTCGAATGATCTTGATATTTCGTCGTCTTTCATTATGTAGAATGGTTTTATTTCCGATGGATAGTTTTTTATGAAGTATGTGATTTCGTTTCTTTGTTCTTTCATGTATTCTCCGAGTTTTCTTTCTGCTTCTGTTCCTAGGTCGTCTCCCCATTCTAGGTTCATTCCTAGGTCTTGTACTATTTCCAGTGCTTTGCTGTATTCTAGTCTTGTTAGTGGGAGGTCTAGGTTGTATCCGTTTATTTCTGCTGCTTTTGCTACCATTTTTTCTAGTGATTTCATTGGGTCTTCTTCGCTGTCTATGAAGGCTATTTCACCGTCTATGCTCCATGATTCGTTTAGGTGTCTGAAGGTGTCGTGTTCTTCTGCTCTGAATATTGGGTCTATTTCGAATACTTTGTTGAATCCTGTTGCCATTAGCATTTGTTTGTATAGTTGTGGGCTTTGTGCTAGGTAGGCTTGTTCTCCGAAGTATTCCATTGGGAATAGTTCTGTTCCTCCTTCTGTTGCTGATCCTATTATTTTTGGGGTTTGGATTTCTATGAAGTTGTTTTGGTGGAAGTAGTTTCTTATTTTGTTTAGGGCTTTGCTTTTTTTCTCGAATATTTTTCTTACTTGTGGTCTTCTTAGGTCCATGAATCTGTGGTCTAGTCTGGTGTCTAGTTCTGCTTCTACTTTTTCTGATGGGTCTAGGGGTAGTGGTGTTTCTGCTTTTGATATTGTGTTTATTTTTTCTGGTATTATTTCTATGCCTAGGTCTGATTTTTCTGTTTTGTTTACGGTTCCTTTTACTGTTATTACGTCTTCGTTTCCTAGTTCTTCTACTTTTTTGAAGATTTCTTTATCTACTTTGGATTCTGGTAGTGTTATTTGTATTAGTTCTCCTTCTGTTCTTAGTATTATGAATTTTATTCCACCTAGGTTTCTTACTTCGTTTATCCAGCCTTTTACTGTTACTTGTTCTCCATCCATCGTTTCGTCTATCATCGGAGTTCCCTCTTAATTGGCTTCTAATTCTACTTTTTTGTCTTCTAATAGGTTTCTTAGTATTTTCTCTAATTGGTCTAGAGTTGTTGGTAGTTTCTTTTTGTTTTCTTCATGTATTACTACCTTGTGTATTTTCTCGCCGTTAGGCTTGAAAACGGTACTTACTCTCTTAACATCTACAGGATACATTAAATCTGATGCGAGCTTTTTAATATCGTTTGTATCTTCTACAACTCTTATATCTTTCCCTAATTCATTTCTTAGGGTTTTAACATTCTTCCCGCCTTCCCCTATTATAGGAGCTACATCACCCGCAAATAAGAGAACAACTAAACCGTTTATATCTAAAGCTTTCTTAAATTCAATATTCAAGGGTTCATCTTTACCCTTCTCTAATAGCTTATACAGAATCCTAGAAGCTTCAACATCCAATTCCGTAATCTTGCCCTCATCTAATTTCTTTTGATCAGCAGGGCATAATAATCCGTCCTCTTTCAAACATACGTTACAAATAGGAGCTTTAATTTTTCCACCTCACTAGATAATACTTTCACACTCAGTTTAAAAAGGTTTTTCAAGCAAAGAATTTAAGAAAAAATAATAAAACAAAAAAAATAATCAATAAATAAAGTCTACATAAACCAAAGAAAATATAAAATACATTTATGAACTGAAAAAGGTAACTAACACAAAAAAGACAAAAATATAGAACTGATTGAACCAAAAAGATTCCAAAGTAAAAATTTGATTCTCAATAAAATCCAAAAAACTTTTATATGCTATTCCTTAAACAATTCCAGGAATCCTATGCTAGGGATCTTTCCATAACATAGGACATTTTGAATTTATTAAGAGGTGAGTAACATGAAAGGAACCGTTAAATGGTTCAATCCTAAGAAGAACTTCGGATTCATCGAAGCACCAGGCGAGGAAGACGATTTCTTCGTACATGATAGTGAAGTCATTGAAGGCGGAAGCCTTGACGAAGGTGACGAAGTAGAATTCGATGTAGAAGAGACTCCGAAGGGACCACAAGCTAAGAACGTAAAGAAAGTATGATCTATCATTAAGATCAAACTCAATAGTATGAGCTTTTATACTTCTCTATATTTTAAATTTAAATTCTAATCTATTTCAATATATAGATAACTTCAAACAATTAAAAGAACATAATTTCTTTTAAACTTACTTAACTTTTTAAGAATAACATTATAATGTAATTGGGGAGAGACTGATGTTGGACTTTGAGTCAACGGAAGAAATAAAGGTACCAGATAACCTTATAGATCAGGTTATTGGACAGGATCATGCAGTAGAAGTAATTAAAACCGCTGCAAAACAGAAAAGAAATGTTTTATTAATCGGTGACCCCGGTACAGGTAAATCGATGTTAGGTAAAGCAATGTCTGAATTGCTGCCTACAGAGGATCTGCAAGATATCCTATGCTTGCATAATGAAGACGATGATCATAGGCCTAAGATAAAGACAGTGCCTGCAGGTAAAGGCGAGGAAATTGTGGAGAATTATGAAGAACAGGAAGCTTCACAGGACCGAATAAAGAAAATTTTGATGTTTCTAATTGTCGGTCTTCTATTTGTGCTAGTGCTGCAAGAGCCTACAACTCAGAATATGTTACTAGGAATATTCGTGTCAGAGATCATTCTATTCGTATTCGCTAATACGCTTGGTGCAGGGATTGCAGGTGGCGGTGAAAATGATACTGTCCCTAAGACCTTAGTAGATAATTCCGATAGAGATAAAGTACCATTTGAAGATGCTACTGGAGCTCACGCTGGAGCATTACTTGGAGATGTTAGGCACGACCCTTTCCAATCCGGTGGTATGGGAACGCCTGCACATAAGAGAGTTACTGCGGGGATGATGCAGAAGGCGAATAATGGAGTGCTTTTCATTGATGAGGTAGCGACTTTAGAGTTGAAGATGCAGCAATCATTATTAACAGCGATGCAGGAAGGAGAATTAGAAATAACAGGTCAAAGCGAATTAAGTAGCGGTGCAATGGTTAGAACAGAAAAAGCACCAGCAAACTTCGTTTTAATTGCAGCAGGTAACTTAGACACTGTAAAGGATATGCATCCAGCTCTAAGATCAAGAATAAGAGGATACGGATATGAACTCTACATGAGGAACAGCATGGAGGACACCGAAGAAAACAGAAAGAAACTAGTTAGATTCGTAGCACAGGAAGTTAAGAAGGATGGTGAAATTCCTCATTTCAATAATGAAGCAGTAGAAGAAATAATAAGAGAAGCTAAAAGAAGAGCCGGAAGAAAAGGAAGATTAACTCTTAAACTGAGAGACCTCGGTGGATTAGTAAGAGCAGCAGGAGACCTAGCAAACAGACAAGACGAAGAAATAACAAAAGCTGAACACGTAATACAAGCCAAAAAATCAGCCAGATCACTTGAAGAACAAGTAGCCGACAGATACACAGAAAAAAGAGAAGAGTACCAATTCATAAAAACAGACGGAAGTGAAATTGGAAGAGTAAACGGACTAGCAGTGATAGGTGAAAAAAGCGGAATAGTACTACCAATAGAAGCAGAAGTAGCACCAGCATCAAGTAAAACAGAGGGAAGAACAATAGCCACAGGAAAACTAGGAGAAATAGCAGAAGAAGCCGTAGAAAACATATCAGCACTAATAAAGAAATACCAAGGAGAAGACATCTCAGACTACGACATACACATACAATTCCTACAAACATACGAAGGAGTAGAAGGAGACTCAGCCTCAGTAAGCGTAGCCGCAGCCGTAATATCAGCACTAAGCGGAATACCAATAAAACAGAACATAGGAATGACAGGAAGCCTAAGCGTAAGAGGAAAAGTACTACCAGTAGGAGGAGTAACCAAAAAAATAGAAGCAGCAGCAGAATCAGGAATCAAAAAAGTAATAATACCAAAAGCAAACGAAGAAGACGTACTACTAGAAGAAAAATACCAAGACGAAATAGAAATACTACCAGTAGAAACAATCAAAGACGTACTAGAAATAGCATTCAAAGGACAAGATGTAAAAAAAGAATTCAACTTCAATAAAAAATAAAATCTATTTTTCCTTTTCAGTTCTATAATTACTTAATAACTTCTATTTATAATAAATTCCGCTAGATCTCTCAAATTATTCTTAGCTTCACTATCATCTAAAACATTTAAAGAATTCTTAGCCTCTTCAATTAACTTATCAGCCCTATCACCGGCATAATCAATAGAACCAGTAGACTCCAAAAGATCAATAGCTCTACGAACATTATCAGTAGAACCACTACCTAAAATATCTAAGAACTCTTCCCTTTGCTTCTTCGAAGAATGCTCCAAAAAATGAGAAACTATCAAAGTCCTCTTACCTTCAGCAATATCGCTTCCAACTGGCTTACCAGTCTCATCTTCATCCCCCATCAAATCAAGAACATCATCCCAGATCTGGAAACCAATCCCCATCTTAGAACCATAATCAGCTAAAGCTTTCCAATAATCCTCATTTGAACTTCCAATAACCGCTCCAGACTTTGCTGAACCTCTGAATAAGGCCCCGGTCTTACTAAATAGCATTTCTTCACAGTCCTTAGTTTTTATGCTGGACTTATTTTCAAATAACAGATCCTGGACCTGGCCTTCACATAGCCTAGATGAAGTCCTGGAAAAGATGGTGTATACTTGATTCAGTTTTCTGGGAGGTAAATTAGAGTAGGATATAGATTCAAAAACTTTGGAGAAAAGAAAATCACCGGCTAAGATCCCTATATCATCTCCCCACTTCTTATGGATCGTTTCTTTACCTCTCCTTAATTCGTCTTCGTCCATTATATCATCATGGACTAGTGAGTAGTTATGTAGAAGTTCGGCAGCGGCGGCGACGTATTTTGTGGACTTGTCTACTTCTCCTCCTACAGCTTTTGTTGCCTGTAGAAGCACGTATGGTCTAACTCTTTTACCTCCAGAATTTAAAAGATGTCTAGAGGATTCTTTTAATATTTTTGAGTTTGAATCATCGATTACTTCCATTATTACCTTATCAACATCCTTCGCTGTACTCTTTATATCAGTCAGTAATTCATCATAACTCAATTCAATCCCTCACAGAGTGATCTTATTACCGTTACTTGATATGAAAACGTCTTTGTTTATTTTATATCCTATTTCTTCTGATAGTTCTGCTAGGTTTGATAGCATTTGAAAGTTTCCATGGGAGGGTATTATGTTTTCAGGTTCAAGTAGGTCTAACATGAATTTGTAGTCTCTTCTGTGTGCGTGTCCTGATACGTGGAGATCTTTTACAACTCCTGCTCCTTTTTGTTTGATTTTTGTTACTAATTTATGTCTATTGGCTTCGTTCATTGGTTTAGGTATTACTCTTGATGAGAATACTACTACGTCTTTGTTGCTTAGTGTGTATGAGGTTTGATCGTTTGCCATTCTTGTGAGTACTGCGTATTGTTCTCCTTGGTGGCCTGTTACTATTGGCATGTATGATTGTCTGTCTTCTTGTACTTTTTCTAGGATGTTGTCTATTGAGTCTGAGTATCTTACTGATTGGGTTCCGCTTAGGTCTAGTAGGTCTAGGTTTTGGGCTACTCCTGTGTATTTGCATAGTGATCGTCCTAGGAATATTGGTTGTCTTCCTATTTTGTGTGCTAGGTCTATTAGGTTTTTTATTCTTGCTATTTGTGAGGCGAATGTTGTTACTATTATTCCTTCGCTTTGTTCTTGTACTAGGAAGTCTTCTAATCTTATTCTTGCTACTTCTTCGCTTGGTGATGTGGTTTCTTTGTCTGCGTATATTGATTCCATTATTACTGCTTTGATTCCTTGTTCTGATAGTTCTCTTAGTCTTTCGAAATCGGTTTTTTCTCCTAGTGGGTTGTGGTAGTCTATTTTGTAGTCGTTAAGGTATAGTATTGGCCCGTCTGGTGTGTGTATTACTACGACTGCTGTTTGTGGTATGCTATGTGTTATTTGAACTAATTCGATTGATATGTTTTCTGAGACTTTTACTTTCTTATTAAAGTCTAGTGTGTTGATTGGGTTGTTTACTGTGTAGTCTCTTTCGTCTGTTACTTCTGATTTCACTAGTTCGGTTGTGAATTCTGTTCCGTATATTGGGGCGTCGTAGTGTCCTGCTAGTTTTGATACGGCTCCTATATGGTCTAAGTGGCCGTGACTTAGTACTATTGCGCTTACGTTCTCATTTTTTATGGGTCTATCATCTGGTAATGCTCCTAAGTCTTTTAATTCGTTTAAACTCATCCTATTTATTTTATCGTCTTCGTATAGGAGCATTACGTCTAGTAATATTCCCATATCTATGATTACTGTTTCGTCTTTGTATTTTATGGCGGTCATATTCTTTCCAACTTCTTGGTAACCGCCTAATGTTATTATTTCTACCATAGTTTTTCCTCCTTTTTTCTTATTTTTTCTTTGTTTTGTATAATTATTCTTCAATGGTTACGGGTACTTTTTTTAATTCTTCTATGTTCTCCGCACCTACTAAAAACATTGCAACTTTTAATTCTGATATTATTTCATTTAATTCAGTTTCAACTTCTTCTGGTCCTTCTAAAGCAGGTTCAAGCAAAGGCAGAGCTAATCCACCTAACTCAGCTCCCATAGCAATAGACTTAGCAACCTCCAAACCTGACCGAATCCCACCAGAAGAAATAAGAGGTAAACCAACCCTAGAACACTCTATTACAGAGTAAGCCGTAGGAATTCCCCAGTCCCAAAACTTCTCAGCCAACCTCTTTTTCTCATAAGAAGCCCTGTAATACTCAACAGCACTCCAAGAAGTTCCACCGGCACCTGCAACATTAATAGCATCAACTCCATTTTCCTTCAATTCAGATCCAACTTCATAAGAAATTCCAGAACCAGTCTCCTTAGCTATTATAGGAAAATCCAAATCCTCTAACTCTTTCAAAGCACTTAATCCATTCTTAAAATCAGTATCTCCATTAGGTTGAATTACCTCTTGTAAAGGGTTAAGATGAATAGCTAAAGCATCAGCATTAATACTTTCAACAGATCGAATAACTTCTTCCTCTCCAAAACCATCTATTATCTGTGGTAAACCAAGATTCCCTACCAAGAAAATATCAGGAGCTACATCTCTCACATCATAAGTATAAGCTAGTTCAGAATCTTCTATCATTGCTCTTTGACTGCCCACACCCATTCCAATTCCAAGATTTTGAGCAGCTTCGGCTAAATTCTTATTAATCCTCTCAGCCCTGTCAGTTCCACCAGTAATACCTGTTATATATAGAGGATAATCTAATTCATTACCTAAAAAACTAGTATTCATACTAATATCATTAAAATCTACTTCCGGAGCAGAATTATGATCCAAGCTGAACTCTTCAAATTTATTGGACTTATTAAACTCAACATCTTCCTCTAAACAAATCTTAATATGATCCAATTTTCTTTGCTCCGTGTTGCTAATATCATCATTCTCACTCATCTTACCACATAAATAAAACAAATATATAATTCAATTTTCAACATGATTATAAGCTATTAACTCCGTACCAATATCTTCCCCATTCAAGATCTTAGTCAAGGAATCCTTTAAACCGTTGGCAAGTCTTATTTCAATTTCAGGATCTAATTTAGCTATTTCCAGCATTTGATTTACCTTGTTTCTAATACCACCAGTTACGTCAATCCCTGATGAACCGCTAATATTCTTAACATCACTAGGTGTAACTTTTTTCAATAATTCTGCGTCAGGATCTGATGGATCTTTACTGTATATACCATCTACGTCGGCCAAGAATATGACCTTTTCTATTTTGTAATCTGATTTAAGGTTAGCTACTATACTTTTAATTATTTGATCCCCAGATAGTATATTTATTCCTTGATCAGTATCTAGAGAAACATCTCCGTATAAGACAGGAATGAATCCTTTTTTCAGAAATTCAGAAGTGGTATTTGAATTGAATGTATTAGGTTCTCCTGATTTTGTTATGAAAGTTGATGATGGAGCTATTGGAAATGCTGGTAGGTCTTTAGAGGTTAATTCTTCTAAGACTAACTTATTTAATTCAAGCATTTTTTCATGTGTTCTGTAAAAACCGTATTTCTGTTTTTCATTAGTTAATCCTGATGTTATTTGGTATTCTTTTGCTTTTGGATGTCCGAAGGATCCTCCTCCGTGAACTATTATGAATGATCTTTCCGGGTAATTATCTTTTATTTCTTTCACTAATCTTGAAACGTTTTCTTTTCTGAAGGAGTATTTTTTGGATTTATCACTTATTATGCTGCCCCCAAGTTTAAGCACAACTATTTTATTCTCTTTTTTCAATCCTAACCCCTTCCTTAGCTATCTTAGTAGATATCGGTGTTCCTCCAGCAACTTCTATAGCTGTGCTTACTTCATCACATCTTCCTGGACAATAAGCGTACATACAACCTCCGCCTCCGGCTCCGGTTAATTTAGATCCGAGGGCGCCTGCTGATCTTGTTGCATACACTAAATCTGAAAGTTCTTTCGTTGAAACTCCGAGTGCGCTTAGTAATCCGTGATTTATATTCATTAATCTTCCAAGTTTTTCTGAATCGAATTCCCCTTCTAAAGATTCTCGGCTTTGATCAACTAGGTTACCCATTGATTCCACTATGGGTTCCATCACTTCCGGATCTTCTTCCAGTCTTTTCTTCACTTCTTCCACTAATTTTCCTGTGTTCCCTTTACTTCCAGTGTATCCTAAGACAATAGGTAATTTTCTGAACGGTATTTGCTTAAAGTTTCCGTCTTTGTAATATATTAATCCTCCTATAGCTTGTACCATAGGATCTATTCCGCTGGAGTTTCCTTGAACGCTTAATTCTGTTTCATGTCCTAATTCTCCAATTTCTCTATTGGTTAAGTTTATACCTAGTAATTCACTTACTGAAGCTATAGTTGCATTAGCTACAGCAGCTGAAGAACCTAGGCCAGCACCAACTGGGATGTCGGAAGAAATGGATAATGATATTCCAGTATCAACATCAGTTTTTTTTAGTACTAAATCAACGGCTTTTTTAACATAACCAAGAATTTCAGCTGCTTTACCGTAATCAGCTTCCATAAAGATCTGATCTTCTTTGAAGGACAGTGTAAGACCAGGAACTTTAATATCGTTAGCTTCAATCTTGATTCGATCCTCTTCCAATCTCTCAGCCTCAATAAACGTTCTTGTATCAATAGAAGCAGCTATAGCAGGTTTACCATAAACAACAGAATGTTCACCAAATAAAATAATCTTGCCAGGAGCAGAAGCTGTAACTTTATCCATATAATCCACCATCTATCATTTTCCTTCAAATGTAACAGCAGCATATCCAACTACTGAAGAAGGTTCCTCCATAACACTAAAACTGGTATCATAAGAAAGCAACTTACTTCTCTTCTTCTCAGGAATCAAATTTTCAACAGCACTTAACATCGTTGCAGCCGCTCCATAACCGCACATAGTGTATCCTCTTCTCTCTATCCACTCATACATTTCATCAACGTTATAACTCATAATTATCTCAAGAAGCTCTCTATCCAACTCTTCAACTTTCTCAGGCACCTGATCCTCAGGGAAAGGAGTATAACCGTACTGTGAACCATAATGCATCATATCAGAACTAGTAATAATTATAACATCTCTACTAAGATTCTTAACTGCCTCAGCTACCTTCTCACCTAAGTTCACTAACCTATCCTTGCCCTTAAAACCAATAGATATTGGCACTATCTCAAAATCATCATCACTAGCTCTCTGAAGAAAAGGCAGTTGAACCTCTAATGAATGTTCATAGTGATGAGCGCCTTCATCATACTCTGCTTCGCTTAACTCATGGATTTCCGTGACAAGTTCTTGATCTACAGGAACCTTTCCAAGAGGTGATTCCCAATCCTCAGAAGATATTGATATATCCAATCCTCTACCAGTATGGTTAGGACCTAATAAGATATATGTTTCCGGAGTTCTATTCATTGACCCATAAAACTCGGCAGCTACTTTACCGGAAAAGTTATATCCTGCATGAGGAACAAGACCTCCATAAGTCCTAGAATTTCTTTTTCTCACACCAGAAAGGACTTCATCTACAAATTCCTTCAATTCTGAAGAATCGTTAGGATAGAACTTTCCGGCTGCCGCCATCTGTCTAACCATTTTAAAAACCTTTATTATTAATAGATTAAAAAAATAAATTAAAAATATTTATTCCTCAGGAACCTCTTCCTGAGTAATTGAAGCTTTAAAGTCTTCAACCTCTAATTCATAATCAGCTGGATTATCAATTTCTCCTCTATCTCTTAGAACTTCTCTAGTTAAAATCCAATAAACTAAGGACAAAGACTCTCTACCTTTATTATTAGCTGGAATAGCTAAATCAATATCCCTAATCATCGAGTTAGTATCAACTATCGATACAACAGGAATACCAGCTCTACTAGCCTCCTTAATAGCTTGTTGATCAGTCTCAGGACCTATAACAAACAAGACTTCAGGTTCTATATACTCTCTAATTTCAGGATTAGTTAAAGTTCCTGGAACAAATCTCTCAGTAATTGATCTAGCCCTAAGAGTCTCAGCCATAACTTTAGCCGGTTTCTCTCCATAAAGCCTAGAAGAAACAATTAAAATATCTTCAGGATCAAATCTAGCTAAGAATTTACCAGCAACTTTTAACCTTGTATCAGTCTTATTTATATCTAAAACGAAAAGTCCATCAGGTCGAGACTCATAAATAAATTGCTCCATCTCTTTCTTTTTTTGATGAGTTCCTATGTGAACACCGGAGGACAAGTACTGTCCAACGGGAACTAAAAGCTCCTCTTCATCCTTTCTAATCTCCATTATTTTCACCTCTTCTAATAACAGTTATCGGAATCACGTCTTCTTCATATTCTTTAATCGCAACATCAAGTGGAGAACTCCCTTCAGGAGGATTAACGAGGACAGGTGCTCCCATTGAAATTTGAAGAGCTCTCGCACCAACTATTCTTGCCTTTTCATATTTTCCATGTACCAAACGATCCCCTCCTAATGAGAGTATTAATGATCGTTAAATTTTATAGGGTAAAAGTGGTGGGGCCGTCGTGATTTGAACACGAGTCTCCGGCACCCGAAGCCGGGAGGATGCCAAGCTACCCCACGGCCCCCACGAAGTTATTCGTGAGTTTCTTTCTGGATAACCACTTCATCGATTAGATCCGCATGTGTTAGCACTGTCTTTCTACAGCAGTATCTTTCCAGTCCTAAGTCGTCTAGGACTTTTTCCGGATCCTCGCCTTCATCTACCCTATCTTTGAATTTTTTATATTTATCTCCTATTACATTCCCACATGTGAAACATCTAACGGGTACTATCAATTAATTCACCTTCTTAACGGTAGGATTTCTGCCTTTTAGATCTCGCACCCTGAGAGCTTCTATTTGGTTTTCTAGTTTCTTTGGTTCTGTAATCTCCTTTTAGCATGGTTCTGTCGTATTCAAGGAATTCTTCTCTCAGATCAGGGTCATTACTATACTCTACGAGTCCTCTGGCTAGAGCCATTCTTGCTGCTTCGGCTTGACCCATGTATCCTCCGCCTTCGACTTTAATCTCTATGTCTATTTCTTCTACCAAATCTTCAGCTAATAATACAGGCTCTTTTATAAGTTCACGAGCCATTTTAGGACTATAAACTTCTAATGGCTGTTTATTAATTCTGATTCTACCTTCACCTTCTTTTATGGTGGATCTCGCAACGGCTGACTTTCTTCTACCTTTAGTTTGAACATTATCCATTTATTTTCCCCCCAAATAACGAGATATCTCTCCAACAGTCATATATTTTAAGGTACTAAGATTTGAAGCATGAGCACCATCTATTTTTTCCTTATCATGATTTTCAAATTTTTCAGGGACTTCTGAGTAAACTTTCAATCTTTTGAACGCCTTCTTCCCTTTATCTTTCTTCCAAGGTAACATGCCTCTTATAGTTCTTCTAATTATCTTGTTAACTCCTCTTGGATAGAAAGGTCCTTTTCTAGGGTTTACAAGCACTTTCTTATTCCATCTATCTTCATACTTCTGCAAAGTATCTTCTTTTCCACCAGTTACTATAGCTTTTTCCGCATTTACTATTGTTATCTGTTCTCCGTCTAATAGTCTACCTGCGATCTTCGATGAAAACCTTCCTAAGATTAAATCTTCCGCATCTATTACAGTAGTCATATTAATCACTCCATTATAATTAAATCAGATCCACTTGGTTTAACTTCGATTAGATCTCTTATGGAATAAGTTTCTCCATTTTCGTTTATTTTTCTTTTTGCTGAACCGCTAAAATCCCATGCTGCTACTTCTACTGAATGTCTTAGTCTTCCTGATCCTAGGACTTTTCCCGGTACTACGACAAAATCCCCTTCTTCCGTATTTCTATTGATAGAGCTTATATTAACTTCAGCTCTCGATCTACTACTTTTCTCTAATCTTTTAGCTAATTCTCGCCATATTTCTACATTTGTCTCTTTTGATTTCTTCTTTAAGTCTTTAATGAGCTTGTTCAATTCTATGTTGTCTGAACCAGTTCTCATTGAAATTCCTCCTTTTAATCAGAATGCGGGGAGAGGGATTTGAACCCTCGGACCCCTACGGGAATGGATCTTGAGTCCATCGCCTTTGGCCTGACTCGGCAATCCCCGCTAAATATTGAATTAAAATTAATTCTTAATAATTAGATTTTTATTTATTTAATCCTCTAATAATTCTGTAAATTCAACTGTTTTATTTCTAATAACTTCTAAAGCTTTTTTTATCATTAGATCGGCTTCTAATTCTCCATTACTTTCAACTGTTAATACGTATGATCCTGGTATTTTCTCTCTTGTAGTGTATTCTTCCAATTCTCGTGATACGTTCATTCTTTTGGTTACTAGGATCTTTAGTTCGTCTTCAGTTTCTTCGATATCGTGGTCTGAGTATTTTTCTTTAATTTCTTCGCAATCTACTTCATCGGCTGTGCAGTCGAATACTATGTACTCTAATTCTTTGTAGTAAGCTGTTCCTGGTTGCCATTTGGCATGATCTTTTCCTTCACCGAGTTTTACTTTCGCTAGTAATGAAAGCTTCTGTCCTTCTCCTAGTTTTATTATAGGTATTTCAGAGTTAGCTGGTTTTATTTCAGGATCATCTGTTTCTAAGTCTCCTGAGTATACTGTATGAGGTCCTTCTTTCTCTAAATGAAATTCTACTTCTAAATTAGGATTCTCTAGAACTTCTTCAGGAGTTTCAATTGGTACCATTCCTAGTCTATGAGCTATGATTTCATCGAATAGGACAGAACTGTTTTCGTATATTTTAACCTCATCGACAGCTAGTGTTGGTACTTCGGTTAAGATTGTTCTCCTTAATGCATTTATAAATTTGACATTAGTGTCTTCTAGTAGTAATTTGATCTTATCTTCTTTCCTTTCTAGTACTTCTGCCCTCATATTGTCACTAACCTTTTATCTGTTCCCTTTCTTAGGACGGGTGCCGTCGTGTGGGATAGGTGTAACGTCCTCTATCTTACCAATTTGAAGCCCTGCTCTAGCTAAAGCCCTTATAGAAGCTTGAGCTCCTGGACCAGGAGATTTTGATTTGTTTCCTCCAGGTGCTCTAATTCTCACATGTACTGAATCAATTCCTTTATCCTTCGCTTCCTCGGCAGCCTGTCCAGCAGCCTTCATTGCAGCATTAGGAGAAGATTTTTCCCTATCTGCCTTAACCATCTGCCCTCCAGACTTCATAGCCAAGGTTTCTGAACCAGTCAAATCTGTTATATGAATTATAGTATTGTTAAACGAAGCATAAACATGTGCAATTCCCCATTTACTCATTATCATCACCTGCATCTTCCGAATTCAATTCCCTATCCTTATAAGGTGAACCAGCAGCATAACTTATATTTCTTTCTTCTGTTCTCGGAGTCATATACCCCGGAGAATCAACTTTTTCACCGTCTATTGAAATATGTCCATGTGTTATCATCTGTCTCGCCTGCTTAACTGTGTTAGCATATCCATGTCTATTTGCAAGCGTCTGAAGTCTTCTATCCAATATATCCTCAACATTCATGGATAGAACATCATCTAAGTTAGCGTCTTCATGAAGCATTCCTAATCTGTAAAGCCTGTCAAGTAACTGATCTGATTCTTTTTCTGCTTGTTCTCCAGTTGCCGCTAGCAAACTTCTAGCTTGTCCTCTATACCTTCTTAGTTTACTATAAGATTTCCATAACTCCTTCTTATTTCTCAAACCATATCTTTCCATTAGCTCAGATTCTCGCTTTATCCTATACTCTTCCCAAGGACGGGAAGGAGTGTCATACTTTTTCTGACTTCTTTTCGGATCACCCATAGATTATTCCTCCTCTTCTTCTGCTTCTGCTTCTTCTTTAGCTTCGCTAATTTTCTCTCTACTAACTCCAAGAGTGGTTCCGCCTCTAAAGTTACCTCTGGTTCTCTGACCTCTAACAGGTAAACCAAGCTTGTGCCTAATTCCTCTGTAAGCATTTATATCCTGTAGATGGTCAATATCTTGCTGCACTTGGAAATCTAGTTCAGATCCAGTAAGATGAAGATCTTCTCCAGTCTCAAAGTCCTTTTTTCTGTTCAACATCCAACCAGGGATCTTATTCTCGGAATCAGTTTCCTTCAAATTCTCAATTATCTTTTCTATCTTATTTACCTCTTCTTCAGAGAATGAACCTAATTTCGCGTTAGGGTCTACTCCGGCCTCACCGCAAACTGCATTAGCCACTCTAACCCCAATACCTTTTATGTCAGTAAGGGACCATCGAGCCTTTTCATCTCCTTCAAGGTCTGTTCTCGCTATACGAACAATCTGTCTTTTTACCATTGAATCACCTTCATTCCATTGGTGAATTATATTTAATCTTATACTAATTGAAATTCAATATTTTTCTCACATTTCCCTTTTTCAGGGAAAACATTCAACGCCGGGGCTGGGATTTGAACCCAGGTGACTATGATGGGTCACGAGATCTCGAATCTCGCGCCTTGCCTGGCTAGGCTACCCCGGCATTACTATTTTTGGTAATACTTAAAACTTACCACATTTTTGGATATGAATCTCTGGGAATTATAACTTTGTTGATCTTCACTGCCAATCCTTTATCGTTTTCCAGTATATGTTCTGTGTTATTAACTGATTCTCCAATTCCTACCAGTTCTCCTTTCATTGAAAGCACTGCAACTTGTTCATCAGTATTTAATCCGTCTGTTAATGCGGATATTCCTGGGATAGCCAGATCCGCCCCATGTGCTACTGCTGAGACGGCTGAATCCTTAATCCATATTTTTTTCTCATCTTCTACAATTTTTTCAACTGGAAAAACAGCTTCTCTAAGGAATTTCTCCTCTCCACCATTTTTCCAGAACTTGTAATAATCAATTAAATCATGTAATGTTATTGAACTTTCTTCATTAAATAAGCCAGTTCTTATTCTTCTAAGTTCATCCATATGTGCTCCGGTTCCTAGTAAGTAGCCAATATGTTGGCATAACTTTCTTATGTATGTACCGGACTCACATGAGATTCTTATTAGGAGGTTTCTATCTTTCTTGTCTAAGTATTCTATTTCATGGATTTTTCTAGTTCTAAGTCTTCTCTTTACTGCGGATCTCTGAGGTGGTTTTTGATATATTTCTGCTTCGAATTCTTTTAGTGTTTCATGGATTTTATCTTCTTCTACTTCATCGTGGAGGTACATAGATGCTACGTATTCTTTAGATCCGTGGAGAAGGCTTCCCATAACTTTGGTTGCTTTTTCACCGGCTACAGGTAGTACTCCGCTCACTTTAGGATCTAGTGTTCCTGCGTGTCCTGATTTTTTAAAGTTTAGTATTTTTTTGATCCAGGCCACTACTTGGTGAGATGTTGGTCCAGGTGGTTTGTCTATGTTTATTATTCCATATTTTAGATGTTGTTCCATTGAACGTTCTGTTGGTTTTGTTCCTAGTTTGGGATCTGTTTCTACTTTTTCTTTTGTTACTACATCTTTTTTTGAGTAGATGCTATTATCATTTTTAGAATTTGACGTTTTGTACATAGGTTCACTCCTTGTTTTTATTCGAGGTTTTCGATTGCTTCTGTTAGTATATTGACAACTCCTTGTACGTTCCATTTTCCTGTGTTTAGTATTACATCGTAGATTGAGAGATCATCTAAGTCAATTCCGTAGTAATCCATATATCTTCTTTTATTACTTCTTTCACGTTTTATTGTTTCCCTTTTCACTTTCTCAAATGTTTTATCTTCTCTGTTACAGATTCTTTTCATCCTAACATCTTGTGATGCGTTCAGCCAGACCTTTAAATCGGCATTATCTTCCGCCATCCAACCTGCTAACCACGCATCCAACACAACATCTTCTTCGTTCTCAGCGATTTCCCTCTGCTTCTGATCAACCATCTTATCTATTTCAGGATCATTCTCAGCTAACCTCTGAAATTCATTAAGTTCCATTCCTCTTTCTTCCGCCATTTCTCTAAAAATCTTACCTGCATTAATCTCATCCAATCCAAACTCATTAGCTAATTTCTTAGCTACAGTGGATTTACCAACTCCCGCAGGACCACTTACTGCGATTATCATTTACATCCCTCAATCACTGCATGTCAAGAGCTTTTCTTAGTATTTGAGAGACGAACATGGTAGTTAGTATATACCAACCCATAAATCCAAGTTGAGATCCTCCGAAGGTAACTCCTCCGTAATTAATAAAATTATGGAGAGTAGCTAACCCTGGAATCGTGAATGGAAAATGAATTATAACTATTCCAGCATATCTCTGCAGTAACCATCTGAAAAAGATTATTATAGGAATCCAGTACACTAACATCGGCTTAAAGGTCATCTTCATCATTTCTTTTTGAAGACTCATCATCCTATCCGAACTCTGTTTCGCTTTTTTACCACCGCTCTTCAAATCCTGCTCGTTCTGAATGTTCTTCAATTCATCTTGTATTTCTCTCCGCCTTTCGTTATCCACCATCACATAATTCACTAAGGTAATCAGGGTTGATACTATAATTCCTGCAGCTAATATAACCCAAAATGGAGAGTAATTATTTACTATGGGCCCAAACACTGTGTTTAATACCGAATAAAACGGTTCAAGTAACATCTTCTCACCTCAATTAATTAATTCCACTAACTTTTCTCTTCTTAAGATCTTCAATCAATAATATCAATAAGATCATTACTACTATGATTTAACAAATCCCTTATTTAAATACATATTTAAAGTGAAAAAAAATATTTTAAATTATTTTCCGAGGAAACTTCTCATACCCGGGAACATTTCTGCAGCTTTCTCTTTTGATATCTCTTCATATAATTTGTACAGTATACCTGCTGTCAATAATATACCTGTACCAGATCCGAGTGCTCCTGTGAACTGAGCTAGAGCTGCTAGTAATCCTATAGTAGCTGATCCCATTATAGTAATGTAAGGTATGTATCTGTCCAGAACTTTTTCAAGTATTCTTACATCCCCTCTAAATCCTGGTATTTTCATTCCACTATTCTTTAACTTCTGCGCCACTGATCGTGAATCTAAACCGGTTAGTTCCACCCAAAGCTTACCGAACACTACGGCAGCTATAATAAGCATTACAGCATATATTACCGCTCTAAATGGTTCTTGCATTACACTTACCAATCCTCTTGGCGGATTAAAGTAGGATGCGAATCCACTTACAATATTACCATCCTGTACTACTCCTAATATTGATATTCCAAAGTTATTGTATAGAACTCTAGCTATTAGTTGAATATCCATGAATAGAGCTGAAGCCAATATAACAGGCAGTACGGATGTATATATGAACTTCAACGGATAACGACCTCTAGTTCTCATTCTACCATAGGATAGTGGTATTTCAACTTTCATACCTTGGATGTATATAACTCCTGCGAAAATTATTAATGTGAATGCAAGTTGCACCATATCAGCAAGGCCTTGACCTCTCATGAACTGTGGAGAACCTTGTAATACAGAGTTTATAAATGCAGGTATTGCTCCGGTAATCGCTCTTTCACCACCTGAGGTAAGTATTGTTTCAGACCTGAGCGGACTAAATGCTCTTGTCATTATGGTACTGGAAACTCCAGCTGCAATAAACAAGCTTATTCCGCTTCCAACACCCCATCTAGAAACTACTTCATCCATATAAACTAATAGAGTTCCTCCGATCCCTAATTGAACTACTAATATTACTATGTGAGTTGGTGAAGTTGTAGTTCCAAGTCCTCCTGCTATTACATATAGTGCTCCTTCGAAGAAGGACAGGAATATGCCAAGAAGTTTTTGAGTGCCTTGGAATAGGGATTTATCCGCTGGATTATTCATATCCAGACTGATCATGTTGGAACCTTGCAGGAGCTGTAGAACTATGCTAGCTGTTACGATTGGTCCTATTCCTAAGGTTAAGAGTGAACCTTGTCTACCGGCTAACACGGCTCTAAGTGATTCGAAGTAGTCTTGCGCTCCTGTACCTATCCCATACATTGTAACTTGGCTTAATGAGAAGTATAAGATTAAAATGCCAGCTGACCACATTATTTTTCTTTTTAAGCTTATGTGCTTTTTTGGTTGGCCAACTGATGGCATCAATCTGATAATCGGTCTTAAATAATTTAAATAAGAATTAGCCATTTTCTACACCTTAAAAAATTTGATCATTAGTCAACAACTTCTACTTTTCCACCAGCATCTTCTATTTTTCTTTTTGCACTACTGCTAAATGATTTTGCTTTTACAGTGTAACTTTCATCAATATTTCCCATTCCCAGTACTTTAACATTTTGGTTTGAAAGGTCAACTATTTTTTCTCCGTCTTCTTCTCTAACGTATTTGTACAGTGATCCTACGTTTAGTGCTTCTTTTTCTATGGTTTGTACTGGTCTTGTGAATCCTTTTTGGCCTGGGGGTTCGTAGTTAGGGAATTTGGTTTTTGATCTTTTTCCGGAGCCTGCTTTTCCTACTCCTCCTCTGTGGCCGGAGCCTTTTCTATTCTTTGCGCTCCCTCCTCCTGAGGTTCTTGTGCCTCTACTTCTTTTTTTACTACTTCTTTTAGACATAATATCACCTTATATCATTCTTGATAGTAATTTGTTAATTTCTTCTCCTCTATAGCCTAGGGATCCGTCTGGGTAATGTCTTTTCGTGCTTTTGAATCCTTTTGATGGTGGATTTAATCTGAAAACTGATTTGATTTCAGCATCATTTAGAGATGATTCTCCTGAAAGTATTTCTTCTGCGAATTCGTTAGGTTCTTTTCCTGTTTTTTCTTCTAAGTAGTTGGAGTCAACTCTTTCATTTCCAGGTAATCTTCCTCTTTTAAGGATCATTTTAGCTAGAGTTTCTGAGTTGATTTCTCCCCATGTTACTTGATCTTTGCATTTTTTGATCATTCCTTCGTTTTCTGGGGTTTCTTCCATTATTACGCAGTGATTGTTTTTGTGGAGTTTCATCATCTCTAGTGTGTCATTCACTTTTTTGGGTATGCTTACTTTTCCGCCGATTCTGATTACTGCATACATTTCTTATACCTCCGGTTCGGCTTCTTCAACTTGTTCTACTTCGCCTTGGTAAGGAACTATTTTATTTAGGTTATAAAGCGCGTTTAAAGTTGCTTTTGCAAAGTTAATAGTTGTATCGGTTTTTCCTATTGTTTTGGTCCAGATATCTTTTACTCCTGCTAATTCAAGCACTTTTCTACCGGTTTCACCTATTGCTAGTCCTACTCCTTTTGGTGCAGGGATTAATGTCACTTCTACACTGCCTGATTTACCTTTTACTTTATGTGAAATTGAATGCGTTCCACCGCACTTGCACTCCCATGATCCGCAGCCTCGTTTAATATGTACTAAATCTTTTTTAGCATCTTTTATAGCCATTCTTATAGCAGATCCTATTTCTGTTTCTTTTCCTTTTCCTATTCCGACAAATTCTTTCTTATCCCCTATAACTGCTGTTACTCTGAATCTCATTCTTCTACCAGAATCTGTCATACGGGTTGTCATTCTCACATCAAGAACTTCTTGATTCTCTCTATCATTAACTTCAGGAATTAAGGTATCAATGATTTCGGTTTCTTTAATGGAGAGTCCAGATTCCATGGCTTCTTCCATAGAAGTAATCTCGCCCTCCTTTACCAGTCTACCTAATCTCGTTTTAGGTACCCAAACGTCGTCATTTTGATTTCCATTGGACATTTTATCACGCATTAATCTTAATATTTATTTAAAGTCCTCATCTATATTTTCTTTTACTTCTTCGAAATGATCAGGAAGATCTACAGGGTCGAGACCCTTTTCAAGGTATTTTGAAAATTTTTCCTGTTTTTCATTTTCTTCCATTGATGATGCATAGTTGGCGATGTGTTCTCCTTTGATTCTTTCTTCTTCTGGAATCTTTTGTTCTCCATGTGGAATTTCTAGACCAGCATCTAGTGCTCCTTTTAGCATTGCGAATATTCTAGATCCTTTTGATGGTACATGAAGTCCTATGTCATGAACTGCTTCTTCTGCTCCTTCATTTATTGCTCTTTTTCCTAGTAGATATCCTGTTAAGTAAGCTGAGGGTAAGTTGCCTTGATGGCCTTTCCATTCATAGTCTTCTAGTGCTTTTGAATTGGCTGATGTTATTATGTAATCTCCTAGTTTTTCAATCTCTACTAATTGTACTATATTTTGTTTGCCTGTTTTTCTAGTTACTAATCTTGGTTTGCCTGATTTGGCTAGTTTTAGTCTTTGTTTGTAGTTTGTTCGTCCTTCTTTTCTTCTTTTGAACGGTAAGTTGTATCTTGAATCTGCCACTTTAATCACCTAATATTCCTCTACTCTCTAAGTAGTTCTTGAGTTGTCTTTTTGATTCGAATCTTCCACCACTTGCCATATTGTAGAGATCTCTATACTTAGATGTCTCTATGTCTCCGTTGTCTCTTAAATCTCTTAGATAATCTCTTATTGATCTTATATTCTCTTTCCATTTTTCCTTACTATTCTTCCTTGCTCCTTTTTTACCTTTTCTACTTCCATGTCCGCTTTGACGTCCCTTAGATTTCTGATTTTGTTTTTTTCTCGCTCTTCCTCTACTTACTCCCTTTTCAGGTTTCTTCTCTACTAATCCTTCATCAATAAGATTCCTAACATCTTCACGAGTTATTGCGTTTGAAATTTCTTCTGCCTCGTTAGGATCTAACCATACTCTACTCTCGCCTACATCAAGAATCTCAGCAGCCATTCTTCTCTGTGAACTTAAATCCAAATTGATCACCCTACTTATTAAGTACTTTAATATCAAGCTCTTCTGCTTCCTCAATAATTTTAGCTCTTTTTCTTCCTCCTACTTTGGAAGCTATTCTCGCAGCTTGATTTTCTGAATCTAATTCTCTCAATTCTTCTAAATTATGTACAAGGATATCTTCGTAACCTGATGGATGTAAATTTCTTTCTTCTTTAGGAGTTCTGTACCCTATAGAAACTACTTTAGGAGTTCCTTTCTTCTTTATCCTCATTTTATTATTGTTTCCACGAGGCTTTCTCCATTTCCCTCTTAAATTTCTAAATTTCCAAGTTTCTCTTCTTTTAAAATCTTTACCCATCTAATCACCTTTGCTAGTTATGTAGATTCCATCTTGGAATCTTCTCGGATCTTTACCTTTGATCTGAGTCGTTTTCTCTATATTGGAAGCAGTTTGACCAACTGCATCTTTGTCAGGACCTCTTACGTATATTTCCTCTTCTTCCACTTCCACTTCTGTCGGTGGAATTACCTTAGCTTTTCTGTGATGAGCTTCTCCTAAGAAATTCTCTATTACGACGTAATCTCCTTCTACTTTCACGTTAATTGGAAAGTGAGCGTAAACGATCTTTAATTTATACTCAAAACCTTCTTGCACTCCCTTTATTGCATTCTTAATATGTGAGGTAAAGGACCCTACTACTGCCTTATCTTTCTTTCTAGAACTTGGATGATTTATGCTAACTTTTCCATCTTCCAGTTCTATGGTAAGCCCTGGATAGTCAAATTCTTTAGTTACTTCGCCATTAGGTCCGGTAATAGTAATCTCGGATCCTGAATCCAAGCTTACTTGCACTTCCTCGGGAATATTAATCTCCATGTAAACACCTCAATATACATAAGCTATTAAACGACCGCCTATACCGCTTTCCTGGGCTCTCTCATGATTCATTACACCTTTATCTGTTGAAACAATTAGAGAACCTACGTCGGCAGCCGGGAGAAATCTTCTCTCCCATCTCTCATAATCATCTTTTTTAACCGCAAATCTTGGTTTAATTGGTCCACAATCATTAATATTTCCAAGCAGACTTACTCTGAATAAACCAGCTCTTCCATCATCAATATATTCAAACTCTCCAACATATCTCTTCTTCTGCATGGATCTTAAAGTGGATGCAACCATTTTAGAAGCGGGTTTTATCTCAATTTCTCTCTTACCTACTCTCTCTGCATTATTTAATTTAACCATTGCATCATTAAACGGATCAACACTCATTGTAACACCTTTCATCTATCTATTCTTTTTGAATCCTAATTCCCGAGCTTTTTCTCTAAAACATTGCCTACACAAGTTCAAACCATACTTCCTAATCACACCTGTCTTATCTCCACATCTTTCACACTCGGGTGTTTGTTTCTCTCCCAAATTGATCACCTCACGATTCCGACATTGAATTCTCGTTCAAAAAATTTCATAGATTCTTCCTTCGACAACTTATGCTCTTTCGGAATATCTCTTTCCTCTACTCTTCTTTTCTTTATTCTGTAACCAGGTCTTTCCATGCTTATAGTTACATCGAGTCCATGTATCCCAATATCTGGATCATACTCCATCCCTGGAATTTCAATGTGCTCTTCTATTCCAAAGCTAACATTTCCTTCCTCGTCGAAAGATTGAGCATCTAATTTATAGTTTTTTGCTTCAAATAATTTTTCTAATACTTCATGAGATTCTTCATGCCTTAAAGTTATCATGGCACCTATTGATAGCCCTTCTCGGACTCCCCATTCTGGGTTAGTTCCTTTTGCTTCCGTTTCTATAGGTTCTTTTCCTGTTAATTCTCTAAGTATTTTCTTAGCGTTCATTACAGGGGATCCGCTTTGACCGGTTCCAATGTTTAATACTGTCTTATCTATTTGAGGTTCTCTCATAGGATTTGTCATTTTATTTCACCGTTATCTTTGGTTCATCCTCACCAATTACAATTACGTAGTCTTCTAAAGTATCGAAAGTTCCATTTTCTCCCTCTATGGTCACTAGATTAGGATCGGATGATTTTATTATCTTTATTTTCTTAATTTCACCCATTCTACCTGAATTATTACCTCTTGTAATGAAGGCAAGTGCTCCTTCCTTGAACTTTAGATGTTCATTGATCTCCATTTCAGGCATCCTCATTATTAAGGTATCCCTTGTACTGTATCCAGTTTCCTCTGAGCTCATCGGATCCTCTATTTCTACTTGGAAGTTAGTTCCATCATGTAAATTATATTGCAATTTATTTCCACTTATCATGGTTTTATTCATTATTTCCATTGGTTTAAGTTTTGATTCTTCTTCATCTATGTTCACTGCCACTAGTTTTCCTAGTTTGTTAGGTACTATTCGGTAATGTTCTTCTAAGTCTGGGAATGATACTACGTCCATTATCCCGACTGGTGCATCGTATTTTCTAACTACTCTTCCGTCAACTAATACTTTTTCTTCATGCAAAACTCTTTTTACTTCAGAAAGATTATCTGCATAACCTATTACATCTCTTAAGACTAATGTTATCGGTATTGCAGTTTCCTTTGAATGGGGTCCTGGATGGGTTCCTACTACCCAAGGTTCCGAAGAGGGTGCCCCATACTGTTTTGGCGATGAAAATCCTTTCACATGCTTTGACATTTAATATCCCTTCCTATCTAAAACTTTTTCTCTCTCATCATCATCTAGATTTAAACTTTTAATAACAACATTTGAAGTGTCAAGTGGATAAAAAACGCTTTCTCCACCACGTTTCTCTATTTCAACATCCTCAACATTTATTGAACCATCATCATTAATATCTTTCACTTCACCACTTATTCCCGCAAAGTCTCCTCTTACAACTTTTACCTCATCTCCTGCTCTAACAGGTAAGGATCTAGTATTGTATTTATCTTTCAAATCGCTTGAAAGATGAGCACTTTGATTTTTATTAGACATTATTAATACACCATCCTAGCAAGTCCGCCTACTCTAACCCATTTTTCGGCAGCTTCTTTTGCAACAGGTCCTCTAATTTCGGTTCCTTGAGGTACTCCTTCTTCTGATACTATTACCCCAGCATTATCTTCAAACTTAACTCTCATACCGTTTAATCTTTGATACTCTTTTCTCTGTCTAATTATAACTGCATAAACTACGTCCTTCCTAACATCTGGTTTTCCTTTCTTCACTACGGCTTTAACTAAATCAGAAACTCCTGCCTTAGGAACTCTTCGTTTAACCCCCTTGTAATCAACTACTGACACTATCTCTAGCTCACGAGCTCCTGAATTATCAGCACAATTCAAACGTGAACCTACTTGAAGAGCTCTATTAGGTCTTACCGGAGTTGTTCTTACTGTTTCACCAGCTCCTTTAGGCATAAATCATTCCCCTCCTTCTACTACAACAAATTTTTTCGTCTTGCTTAAGGGTCGAGTTTCCGCAATCTTAACCCGATCCCCTACTTCAACATCTATGCAACCTGGGTGATGGGCTGGGATCTTTGAATTCCTAACCTCGTATCTCTCGAACTTTGGTACAAATTTGTAATACTCATTCTCAACTACTACTGTCTTATCCATCTTTGTGCTAACTACTTCTCCCTCTAAGATCTTACCCCTTACTGATAAACTACCATGAAACGGGCAATTAGGATCTTCACATTCCCTCTCAGGTTCTTTAACATCTAATCCTGTCATTCAAATCACTCTCACAATTTTGTTAATCATGAACTCTAAATCAATCGTAATCAAATTGAATTTGATTTAAACCAAATTCGTTACTTGAGACGCTTATGTGGTTGTCCCACGATCTCAGAACCTCTTAAACGAATCCTTTTATCTTCAACTACGAACTCGAATACACAATCTTTCTTAGGCACTCTAAACCTTTTTTCTCCAGAGATCACAAGTAAGTTTCTAGTTTCATCAATTACTTTCCCCGATCTTCCGATCATAGTATGATCGGAGCATTCAACGATTTTTACTTTAAGTCCAATGAGTTCGTGGTGCCTTAATTTTTTGGCATCCATCTAAGCTACCTTATTTAACATTTATCATGTCTGTAGAGTAACCCAGATCTACCAAAATGTCTTTCAAACGTCTCTTATGGTTACCTTGAAGTTCGATCTTACCATCTTTTACTGTTCCACCGCAAGCTAATTTACTCTTCAACTTCTTACCGAGATCTTCCAGATCCATTTCCTTTTCGTTTATTCCTTCCACGATTGTCATTACTTTACCATATTTTCTTTCTTCAGATCTTACAGTTATTTGTTGTTCTTCCTTTCGAACTTCTTTCATTAACATATCTTCTATAGGGTTTTTACCAGGCATATGTTATTTGCTCCTCCTTTTTTCATTTTTTATAGTTAATAACCTTGCTATATCCTTTCTAAGATCTTTAATTTTCATAGGATTTTCCATGGATGATCCCATGGAGTTCATAGCTCTTTCACGAGCTAATTCAGACTTTAACTCCTCGATTTTATCTTCAATTTCCTCGACAGTCATTTCTCTAATTTCAGCTGTTTTCATTTATTCTCCCTCTTTTTCAGAAGACTCATCCTCTTCTTCAGATTCAAGTTCTTCTTCAATTTCCTCGATCATTTCTTCTTCAGATTCTTCTTCCTCTTCTACTGGTTCCCTTATTTCTAATTCATCAGGTAACTCTACTCCAGCTGGCATTATCCTCACTTGAACTCCTACTGTTCCCGGTTTCATCCTTGCAACATCTTCTCCGAATTCTACATCATCTATCGCTACTTGACCACATTTCTTAAGATATCCGTCTCTGAACCTTACAGTTTGGCTTCTTCCTCCACGAAGTTTTCCTGAAAACTTTACTTCAACTCCTCTTGCTCCAGCTTCCATGACTCTTCTTTGTGCTCTATATCCAACTTTACGGAAATAGAAACCTTTTTCTAAGGACCTGGCAAGGTCGTTTGCGACTACGCTTGGATTTAAGTAAGGTTCTTCAACTTCATTTACGTCTATCTGTGGATTTTCTAAATCGAAATTCTCTTTAAGTTTTCTTGTTATCTTCTTGATGTTGCTTCCACCTCTTCCAATGACCATTCCTGGTTTCTGAGCGTATACTGTTATGTTCATTCCCATTGAAGTCTTCTTCATTTCCATTCCGCCGTAGCCAGCTCTCTTTAATTCTTCTCTAAAATAATCTTCAATCATAAGTTTCTTCTTGTTATCGTTAATGAAATTCTTCTCCATAGCCATTATCTTTCCTCCCCAATGAATTCAACGTTCGTGGTTTGTTCATTAAACTCTCCAGTTCTACCGAAGGCTTTAGGATCATAACCTTCTATTTCAGTAGCTTTTGATGCTGCCGCATGAATAAGCATTATATTATCCGTATCCAAACCTTTATATTCAGCATTTGCTTCAAGATTCTCTAAAACTTTTAATATATTCTCACTTGCCTTAACTGGATATCCTCCAGCATCCCAGCCTTCGATATCTTTTCTATGACCTGTTTTGGCATTATGCTTCTTATAAGGTATGGCTTCTTCTTTATCCATTACTCTTTTCAATAATTCTTTAGCCTCTGGCAACCACATCTCTCTAAGTTGATCACAAATTTCAGTAGAGTGTTTTGGAGAGACTTGAATCTCTCTCCCTTTGGCTTTCACCATAGTTTCTTCATCGTATTCCTTATCATATGAATATCCCATTGAAAATCACCTTTATCTTAGAGGTACATACATTGAAGACCTTGTAGCTCCAACACCAGGGGCGCTATGCTTAACTCTTTCCCTTGTCATTGCAAATTCTCCGAGGTAATGTCCTATCATACCAGGTTCTATTTCAACAATATTAAAATCATTACCATCGTGTATAGCAATTTTAGCTCCTACCATCTCTGGTAAGATTATTAAATCTCTGCAATGAGTTCTTATGACTTCGTCCTTGTCATCCCTCTTCATTTTTCTTATGTTCTGTATTAATTTTCTTTGTCTATCAGAAAATCCTCTCTCTAAGCTTCTTCTTTTTCTCGCAGGAAGTAAATTTATGAATTCTTCCATTGACATGGTTTTAAGTTCTTCAAACTCATGACCTCTATATTGAAAATCTGCCATATTCTCACCTTACTTATTTCTTCCTCTTCCAGTCTTCTTAGATTTTAGATGACCAACTTTACGACCGGGCGGTGCGTTACCGCTAACTGAGGTTGGACGGCCAACGTGTTTATGCGCTCCTCCTCCGAATGGATGGTCTACTGCGTTCATTGCTACTCCTCTTACTTTCGGATATGGTTTTCCTTTGGCCTTTTTTGCGTGATACTTTTTACCGGCTTTACCCATTTTTTCATCTTTTCTGTTCGAGTTTCCTACTCTTCCTATTGTTGCTCTGCATTCAGGGTCAAATTCTTTGAGTTCTTTGGATGGTAGTTGTACAACTACTTCACCAGCATCGTGCGCTATTAGTATAGCTCTTGTACCAGAGGATCTTACAAGTTTTCCACCGTCTCCAGGTCTGTTTTCTATGTTATGTATGAATGTTCCTTCCGGTATCTCTGCTAGAGGTAGTGTGTTACCTGGTTCGATTGGAGCCCTTACTCCTATCTCTATCTCATCTCCTTCAGAAAGTGATTCAGGAGCCAGTATGTAATATTTTTCTCCATTTTCGTACTGAATTTCTGCAATAGGTGCAGTCCTCATCGGATCATGTTCTATTGATAGAACTTCAGCCTTAAGTGATTCTTTTTTCGGATGTTTTGCGTCAGTTTTTGCTCTATGAGAGTTCGTTTTATGAGTTGGGGAGCCTCGTCCCCTTCTTTGTTGTACCAATCTCTTTCCCATTCTTACCACCTAATTCGCATTTTTTATTTGAAATATGATTTTTTGATTAGAAGATTCCTATATCAGTCGCTAATTCGTCGGCAGAGTAGTCTGATGTTAGTTTTATATACGCTTTTTTTCTGCCTTCTGAGTCTATTAATGTGTTTACTTTATCTACTTCTACTTCATATAGTTCTTCAAATGCTTCAGCGATCTGATTTTTGTTTGCTTCCAAGTCTACTATGAATAGTAGTTTGTTTTCTTCTTCCATAGCTGATATTGCTTTTTCTGTTACTAATGGATTTTTTATTATTTCGACACTTCTCATTTTACATCTCCTCCAATGCTTTTATAGCTGATTCACTCCATACTGTTAGTCTTCCTGGTTTAGCTCCGGGGGCGAGATGTATTGTTCCTAGGTTTTCAACTTTTACTATTTCTACTCCGGGTAGGTTTCTTGCTCCGTATACTATTCCTTCGTCTTCTTCTACTATTATGAGTACGCTTTTCGCTCCTTTATGTTTTCTTCCTCTGCTTTTTCCTTTGCCTGATCTGATTTTTTTGGTTTTTTCTTTTGCTCTTTGTACGTCTTCCCAGATTCCTAAGGTTTTGAATATTTCCCTTACTTCCGCTGTTTTGTTTACTTTCTGTATTTCATCGCTGACTATTATTGGAAGCTCTAGTGAGTTATCGAATTTATGTCCTTTATTTTCAACGTATTTTGAGACCTTTGATGCTGAAATAGCGCTTTTTCTAGCTAACTTCCTTTCTTTCCTGTTTATATTCTCTGAAACATTTTCTTCTGCTTTAGGAGGGTGTGCTACTCTTCCACCAACTGCAAATGGTACAAATGCTGCATTTCTATCTCCAGTTCTTTTTCTACGTACTCTAGCTCTGCCTGAACCTTTACCAATAGATTCAGCAGTCGTCTTTGTTCCTGCGGTAGGGTCTCTACCTTTAGGTTGAACTGCCTTAGTAAAAGATGCTATAAAATCTCTTTTAATTAAATCAGGTCTAAAAGGAGCTTCAAACACTTCAGGCAACTCAATCTCACTCTCTTCTTCACCATCAAGTGAATAAACATTCCTAAATCTACTATTCTCTCCCATTCTTATACACCTTGATCAGATTGTGTGCTTATATGAACTATCTCAGGTTCTTCTTCTGTAGCCTTCTCTGGAGGCCTTATTGCTTTTCTAGTTCTTACCAACCGTTTCTTCGGTCCTGGAACAGATCCCTTTAAGATAATGTAATCATTCTCAACTTCACCGTATTTAGTGAAACCACCTTCAGGTGTTACTCTGTCTCCATCCTCGCCTAAATCAATGATTTTCTTGTTCAGCTCTGTTCTTGTATGGAAACCCATCTGTCCACCCATCGGAACCGTCCACATAACATTCCTAGGGTGCCATGGCCCCATACTTCCAATGTGCCTTCCTTTTCCAACGTTTCTAGCTTTTCTGTTAAGTATTCGTACGCCATGTCTCTTTACGATTCCTTCAAATCCTTTACCTTTGGTAACTCCTTTAACATCTATCATTTCTCCGGGTTCATGGACATCACTTACTCTCAGGTCTTTCCCTAAGATCTCTCTAGCATATTCAAAGGCTGCTTCTACTGTACCACCTAATTTATACTCCATTACATCTGGTTTCTTCTTAACACCAGCTAATTCAGGTTGAGTATGAACTAATAACCTAATTTCAACTATCTTATCTAATCTCTCTTCTATCTCACTCAACTTATCCTCATGATCAATCTCATCTGGAAGAGTCTTAATTCTTCTTTTAAGGTCCCTATGTAAATCACCGCTCCATGCTTCAGTAAGAACTTCCTTACCTTCTAATGTATCTTCATAAGCTCTTACTGCACATACTTTAACTGGCGGTGCCTCTAATATCGTGACTGCGTTGGAAACCTCTTGACCTTCTTTAAGACTTCCCGGTTCATTCTCAACCATAATTAAATGAGTCATACCGGCTTTGTAAGTAGGGAAACCTAAGGCCTGAGGTTCTCCTTCTTCTGGCCACGATGATATAGTAGGAACCAGACTCTTCGCTCTTCCCTTTGGTCTATAACCAAGGGATCCACTTCTCGGCTTGCTTTTTTCAGGCATGTTATCCTCTCCATAGATTTAATATTGATAATGTGGCTATCACCGCTTCTTCAGTTCTCACAGTTTTAGTACTCTGGTCAGGTATAGAATTAACGACAGATCCAAATAGACCAGGTCTCGATTCGATTTCAGGGATTCCTTCTTTCGGCGATCCGAAAACTATCCCCAAATCACGGACTTTAGGTGACAGTTTTAAACCTCTCACGTCTTCTCCATACCTAGAGGTCGCCATAATGTGATCCAGGGTCATCCTTTTAAGGGTTTCGTCCAACTCAATCTCAGGAAAGTGAACATCATACCCCCAGTACTCATTCTCAGGAGGATCCGACCTTTCCACCATTAAAGGATCAGTTTCCACAACCTTAAAAGTATCTCTACTATTCTCAAACCCATCCCCATCAAAAACAGCAGGCCTTTTCAAACCAACATTAACCCGCCATTCACCATCTTTCTCCCATAAAAACACTCCTTCACGAATCTCACCAACTTCAGGCTCTCTATACTTATTATGATGAGGGGTTTGGAGCGGAGGAAGTACTCCTGCATTTTCAAAGTACGAACTTCTATCGAACAAAACCTTTCTAAGATAGGGAGGTGTTTCAGCATACTTAAGAATCTCAGAGATAAAATCCCCAGCTGAACCACCTGAATCATAAACCCATATATGGTTCACTCTAAATATAGAACAAGACCTTGCGATCTGTCCAAGCTTGTAAACAGCTATCTTAGGATCTGAAGTCTCCTCTAACAAGCTGTTAGGAATCAAAACATGTAAAGAATTCAAATTCATATCTTCCATCATTTTAGGATATCCAATTCTCTTACTATTATTCTTACCTTTGACCTTATTAAAGTCTTCCATGTCGTGGCCTTCATCATTATTCATCGAAATGTTCACCAAAATTTTTATTGAATTAAAATAATCTCCAATGCTTTTAAATTTGATATGTTAATAAGTTATTTATATTTTTGTTACTTTTTTTTGTAAAAAACTTTTCTCGTCGGATATTTTAAATTTTTTATAGGTTATAATTTATTATATTATTTTTTTCAGAAAAGTCTTAAGTTTTATTATCTCATATTACTTTTTACGTCTTTTTTTCTTGCCAGTAGGGTTCTCTTAGACTGACTGCTTCTTTGAATATTTCTTTTAGTTTTTTGTCTGAGGCTCCTTTTCTCATAGGACCTATTATGTCTATTAGTTCGTTGGTTAGTAAGCATGTTTTTAGTTGTCCGTCTGATGTCATTCTGAGTCTTGTACATCCCATACAGAATTTTGTATTGTGCATTGGTCTTACTACTTCTACTTCAGCTTCGCCTCCTTTGTATTCGAAGTAGTATTTTTTTCTTCTATGCATTCTTCTTTCTTTGGTGTTTTCTGCTTTTTTTCTTAGTTCTTTTTCTACTGGTTTTAGGTCGTAGTAATGTTTTTTGAACCATTCTTCTGATGTTCCTTCTCGATCGGTTTCAAGTTCTATTAGTTGAAGGATTACATCGTGGTGGGATGCGTATTCTATTAGATCCCATATTTCGTCATCATTTTTTCCTTTCATGATTAGTGAGTTCAGTTTTATTGGGTATAATTCTGAGTCTATTGCTTCTTCGATGCCTTTTTTTACATCTTGCAAACTATTTTTCCCTGTTATAGTTTCGTACTTTTCAGGGTTTAATGTGTCTAAACTTATATTTACTCTATCTAAGCCGGCTGAACTTAATTTTTTAGCTAATCCTGATAATTTAACTCCATTAGTGGTTAAGGATGTATCTTCCATGTACGGCGATATTTTCTCAATTATTTCAATAATATCAGATCTAACTAGTGGTTCTCCTCCTGTTAGCTTTATTTTTCTAATGTTCAAATCTTTCGCTATTCTGGATATTCTTTCTATCTCATTCACTGTCATCTCTCTTTTATCAGTAGTTTGACCTTCTTCATGACAATAAAAACAATTCAAATCACAATTCGTAGTTACTGAAATCCTCAAATTAGTAACGGGCCTATCATACTCATCTGTCATATACTCAGAATTATCCACGGTCCATCCTCCAACCTGAATTACTAATACTGATTTAAAGATTTTCGTCACCAGTTCCATTCATCAAACTATAATAAAGGTAGTAAAATAATTCTACATGAGAGGGTTGATTATGGATCAGGAAAATTTAGAAAGTGTTGACATGTTAGAGACTATTTTTAAAGAGCAAAAAGAATTAAATGAGTATTTAGATGAAAAACGTGATATTAATAGGACGAATGATCCTGAATGGGTTTTGAATTATGTAATTGCTATGAATGAAGAGCTTGCTGAAGTTCAAAGGAATTTACCTTGGAAATGGTGGAAGAATGAAAATGAAGTTGACAGAGAGGAAACTTTAGAGGAATTGGTAGACTTATTACATTTCTGGGTTTCAGCCGTTCAACAACTGGGTTATGGAGCTGATGATGTTTATAATGCTTATATAGATAAAAATCAGGAAAATCAGGAAAGACAAACAAGAGATGGAGAATATAATGCTGGTGAATAAATGTATTTAATAGTTAGATGTCCAAGATGTGGCGGTTTCACTTATTCGAAGGAAAATCAGGAAAGAAAGATCTGTCCTAGATGCGGTAAGAACTCGAAGTTGTCTAAAATGAAGAAATATGAAAGGGTTAAAACTGAGGAGGAAGCTGGTGAGTTAGTTAGAAGACATCAAGAAGAAGAAATGGATGAGGAAGAAATTGGCTTTTCATAATCAATAGAGTTTCTCTAGATCATTTTTTTCTTCTTCAGCCATGTGGAATGTGTGTTGTTCTTTTGGGAAGTCTTTTTCTTTTATTTCTTTGTTAAAATTGTTGAATGCTTCGTAAATTTCTTCTCTTAAATCTGTGTATTCTTTTGCAAATGGAGGTACTTCTTCTGTTAGGCCTAAAACGTCGTGCATCACTAGTACTTGTCCATCTGCTTTTCCACCGCACCCTATACCTATAATTGGTATATCTAACTCTTCAGTAACCATTTCAGTTACTTCTTCTGTGGTAAATTCCATTATTACCGCGTAGGCTCCAGCTTCTTGCAGAGCTAATGCATTATTCAAAATCTCTTCACCCTCTTCAACGGTTTGCCCCATCAACCTATATCCGCCAAGCTCTAAATATCTCTGAGGATTCAAACCAACGTGCCCCATAACAGGAATACCTACTTTCGTTATAGCTTCAACCACATCAGCTACTTCTTCACCACCTTCAAGCTTCACAGAATCAGCACCAATTTCAGCAAACCTAGCAGCATTCTTAACAGCCTCATCTTCATTAACTTCATAACTCATGAAAGGCATATCACCTATCACAAAAGTATCCTCAGCACCTTTAAGAACAGCTTTAGTGTGATGAACCATTTCATCCATATTAGTAGAGAGAGTATCCTCCCTACCTAAAACGGCATTCGCTAACGAGTCCCCTACAAGTATCATATCAAAATTAGCTTTCTCAGCTAAAGCTGCTGAAGGAAAATCATATGCAGTGATCATAGAGATCTGCTCTTCACCCTTCATTTCCTTAAAGTTCACAACATTTTTTGCCATAATTAATCCCTTCTGATCTCAAATTAAGCATTTAAGAACCTGTGGAAGAAAAAATTTCAACGAGAATATCAAAAATTATGAAATTTAAAATCTAACGAGTATTAATCATCAGACCCAATCACCTTAAATTGAAGTTCCACTCATCGTTAAATACATCAAATATCAAATAAGAAGATAGATAATTATTCCAGCAGAAATTGGTACTATTAGATTATCATCAAAGATCCAGTGTTTTCCAAAACTAATTCCTTCTATAAACATAGCTA
>CAYNOZ010000009.1:0-7375 GCA_964398955.1 uncultured Thermococci archaeon
TATATTGTAGTGAGCGTATCTTGTACTCTTCATATCATCTCCCATAAAACCATCATCATTAGGTGTTCATCCTACAATTTAAAACCTATGATCCCGGTATTCATCTCATGTCCTGAAAGACACAAGGTTTCTACCTCAAAACTCTAAAAATTAGAACCCAAATCATTTTCTGTTTTCTGAAATTACTCCTCCAATAGCTCCTCCAATTGCACCTAAGACTCCTTCGTATAACGAGAATGCTATTGTCATAATCCCTAATCCCCCACCTACTAAGGCGCCTAATATAGGTATTTGACCGAATATTCCACTTAGAAAACCGATTGTCAGAAGCAATATTGTAAGAACTAAGGCTCCAAATATTCCAGCTATAAATCCTACAACAGCTCCAGAACCTGTGCCGTGATGTAGAAATGCTCCAGCAACAATACCACCTATTATAGGCCCTAAGATAGGTAAAGGTTGAAGTACCATCATTACTATAAATCCAATTAATGCTGCAAAAATGAATCCCATGTTCTCACATACTAATTTGAAATCGCAGATATTTAATAGTTTCATTTTTCAGAATTTAGGTATATTATAGAATATAAATTAAAAAGAAATGGAGATTTTTTAGGATTTTAATCTTTGATTTTTTCTTCCTGTACTATTGGTTCTTCTATTAGTGATTCTTCTTTTTCTTTTTCTTCTATTTTTTCTTCACTGTATGCTTCTTTGTATATTTGTTTTAGTTCGTTTAGTCTTGGTTTTCTTGGGTTGGCTGGTGTGCATTGGTCGTTGAATGCTACTTTTGCCATTGTGTCTAGTTTTTCTTCGAATTCTTCCGATTCGACTCCTAGTTCGGATATGGTTAGTGGCATTCCGAGTTCTTTCATTAAATCTTGTATGGCGTCAATTAGGCTTTGTATTCCTTCTTCTGTAGTGTTGGCTTCTAGTCCTAGTCTTCTTGCTATTTTTGCATATTTTTTGTCTGCTTTATGATATTCGTAGTTTGGGTAGCTTGCTAGTTTTGTTGGTTTTTCTGAGTTGTATTTTATTACGTGGGGTAGTAGGATTCCATTTGCAAGTCCATGTGGTAGTTCGAATTCTCCTCCCATTATGTGTGCTAGGCTATGGTTTATTCCTAGGAATCCGTTTGTAAAGGCTATTCCGGCTAGGCTGGATGCGTAGTGCATTTTTTCTCTTGCTTCTTTGTCTTCTGATCCGTTTTTGTAGGCTCTAGGTAGGTATTCGAATACTAGTTCTATTGCTCTCATTGCATATGGGTCTGTGAATTCTGATGACATTGTTGCTACGTAGGCTTCTATTGCATGTGTTAGTACGTCTATTCCTGTGTTTGCTGTTACTTTTGGTGGCATTGTCATTGTTAGGTCAGGGTCTATTATTGCCATATCTGGTGTTAGTTCGTATGAGCTTAGTGGGTATTTTATGTGGTCTTCTCCTTTTTTGTCTGTTATTACTGAGAATGATGTTACTTCTGATCCTGTTCCGCTTGTTGTTGGTATTGCTATGAAATCTGCTTTTTCTCCTAGTTTATCGAATTCGTAGGTTCTTTTTTTGATATCTAAGAATCTTAGTTTTAGGTCTCTGAAGGTTGCTTCTGGGTTTTCGTAGAACAGCCACATTCCTTTGGCTGCGTCTATTGCTGATCCTCCTCCTAATGCTATTATGTTATCAGCTTCGAGGTTTTCTAGCATTTCTTTTCCTTTCATTACTGTTTCTACTGAGGGATCTGGTTCTACGTCTTCGAATACTCCGTATTGGATATTTGCTTTGTCGAGTTGATCTGTTACTTTTTCTACGTATCCTAAGTCTTTCATTACTTCATCTGTTATTATTGCGGCTTTTTCTCCTTTTATTTCGCTTAGTTTTTTTAGTGATCCTGATTTGAAGTATATTTCTGGTGGTACTTTGAGCCATTGTCTTTCGGTTTTTCTTTCGGCTACTGTTTTGATGTTGTATAGATGTTCTACAGATATATTGTCGCTTGATATGTTTCCTCCGTAGGATCCGCATCCTAGGGTCATTGATGGTACTAAGTTGTTGTATAGTCCTCCTGGTCCTCCTAGTGCTGATGGTGAATTTACTATTACTCTGCTTGCTGGGATTTTTCTTCCGAATTCATCGATTACTTCGTCGTTGTTTGAGTGTATTGCTGCTGAGTGGCCTAATCCTCCAAATTCTACTAGATTTAATGCTGTTTGTATTCCTTCTTCTGTGCTTTGTACTTCGTATAATCCTAGTACTGGGCTTAGTTTTTCTGCTGATAGTGGTTCCTGTGGTCCTACTTTTTCTAGAGGTGCTACTAGTAATTGTGTGTCTTCTGGTACTTCTATTCCTGCTTTTTCTGCTATTACGGTTGCTGGTTGACCTACTACATTTACGCTAACGCTGCAGGTGTTTGATTCTGGATCTTTGTCTATTACTACTTCTTCTACTTTTTTGGTTTCCTCTTCATTTAGGATGTATGCATGATGTTCTTTGAGCAACTCTTTTCCTTCTTCCGCTATCTCTTCATTAAGTATTATGGATTGTTCAGATGAACATATTGTTCCATTATCAAACGTTTTACCCATTACTATATCATTTATAGCTTGTTTTAGGTCTGCTGATTTTTCAACAAATGCTGGGCAGTTTCCTGGACCCACTCCGATAGCTGGTGTTCCTGAACTGTATGCTGCTTTTACCATTCCTGATCCTCCAGTGGCTAATATTAGGTCTACTTCTTCATGTTCCATTAGGGAGTTGGTTGCTTCCAGGGAAGGTTTTTCGATCCATTGTATGCAATTTTCTGGTGCTCCTGCTTTTACAGCTGCATTATGTAGAATTTCAGCTGTTTTTGCGCTGCATTCTTGTGCTTGTGGATGGAATGCGAATATTATTGAGTTGCCTGCTTTGAGTGCTATTAGTGCTTTGTATATGGTTGTAGAGGTTGGATTCGTTACAGGTGTTATTCCTGCTATTACTCCTTTAGGTTCTGCTATATCTACTGTTCCTTCATCTTCGTTTTCATTTATTACTCCAATTGTTTTTTTATCTTTGATGCTGTCATATACGTATTCAGTGGAGTACAGATTTTTAGTTACCTTGTCTTCGTATACTCCTAGTTCAGTGTCTTCTACGGCTAAGTCAGCTAGCTCCATATGGTTGTTTACTGCTGCAAGCGCCATTTCTTCCACTATTTCATCAATATCTTCTTGATCAAACTCTTTTAGATCATTTTGAGCTTTATTTGCTTTTTGTACGAGATTTCCAATCATTTTTTGGACATTTTCTTCCTTATCTTCCTTTTTATTAGACATAATGTTAGCCTCTCATTTTTGAATACAATAATATAACCTTTCATTAGGGTAAGTATTTAACTGATGATGAAAAATGTGTCAAAATAAAATATTTATCTAACAAACATAACCACGAAAAGAGAATTTCAATCCAATGATCCAAAAATAAAAACCTAAAAAATAAATCAAAAAATAAACAGTAAAAAGCACAATATTGAAAAAAATCAATAAAAACCAAAAAAACACTTAAAAAATTCAATAAAAAAACAAATATTCAACAAAACCATACAACTCCAAGAAAAACCCAAAAAAATATCTAAAAAGGTGAAAACCAACAAAAAAGAAAAAGAATTGAACCCACAAAAAATCAAAAATCAAATATTATATATTTTTATCAACTATAGACCCAGGACCAACCGTTGAATCACTAGAAATTTTCCTACCAGGATAAATAGTAGTATTTATTCCGGTCTTAGCTCCATCACCCATTACAAAACCAAGTTTTCTTCTACCAGTATCAACTAAATCACCCTTAACCTCCATTTTAACACTTTTTTCATCATGTCTTAAATTTGCAACATTAGTCCCTGCACCCAAATTACAATCTTCACCAATAACAGAATCCCCTACATAGCTCAAATGAGGAACACTACTATTATCCATAATAACAGAATTCTTAATCTCCACTGAAGAACCTATATGACAATTATCTCCAATCGAAGTATAAGGCCTTATATAGGCATTCGGACCTATCTCACAATCTTCACCTATCTTAACTGGCCCCTCTATATAGGTACCGCTCTTAATTTTTGTTCCAGCACCAATCTGAACCGGTACTTCTATTGAAACCCCATCTTCTACCTCATCCTCTTCTCTCAAACCCTTTAAACCATCAACAATCAATTCATTTAATTCTAATAGATTCCACGGACGGCCAACATCACTCCAGTACCCAGTATAATCAACATAACTAACCTTTCTTTCATCCAACATCATTTGTAATGAATCAGTTATCTCATATTCACCTCTCTCAGACCTCTCAGTTCTCTCAATAAAACTAAATATGTCCGGAGCAAACATATAAATCCCTAAATTTGCATACCCAGATCCTAGATCCTTCGGTTTCTCCCTAATAGATTCAACTCGATTACTCTGAACTTCAACAGCACCAAAACTGCTTAAATCATCCACTTCCTTCAAAGCCATAGTTGCCGAATAATCATCAGAATAATGATCTATAATCTTTTCAATCATAGATTCTTCAATAAAATTATCTCCATTCAACGCAAGAAAATCTTTATCTATAAAATCCTCCGCCAAACCTATAGCACCGGCTGTACCATTAATTTGATCCTGTTCAATATAATTTAACTTTTTATCTCTGTAATAATCTCCAAAGTAATTCCTTATAAAATCCTTCTTATAACCTACAACAATATAATAATCATCAATATATTCATAAGATCTCTCTAAAATATACTCCAAAAGCGGCTTATTGGCTACAGGCAACATAACTTTAGGTTTTTTAGCTGTTAAAGGCCTCATCCTAGTACCTTCACCAGCCCCTAATATCAAACAATCCGGTTTCATGAAAACACCCTACAAAATTTAAGTACCTTATATTTAGTAATATCACATTACGGTATCAAATCTATTCTGCAATAATATTAATTTTATCTTTCGTGGTTGGGTAAGACCTCGTCCTTTATGGAGAGGTCACTTCACTGAAGTTGAATTAAATAGTCGGATTTGAATTTGATCTCATTCACTAGTTGATCTTAATTTTTGAGAGAATTTGGAAATAAATTCCTATTCGATTTGACAATTATATTTATGAATAATTATTTATATAGAATATATAGAACTATGTATCCTATATATATTATATACAAAACATATATATGTTATTCTCAGAAAAATTTTGTTGGGTTTAAACATGAACAAAAATATCTTAAAGAAAGCAACTATTGTATTATTTATCGGAATTCTAACACTTTCAGTGGCTCTAGCCGGATGTACAGGTGGACAGAACGGCAACAATGATGATAACCAAGGCAACGGTGATCAAAACGGTAATGGAAGTGTAACCCAAATCAGTATTCAAGGTTCTTCAACTGTTCTACCAATAGCATCAGCAGCAGCAGAAAAATTTAATCAAAACCAAGACAATATCCAAGTCTCCGTCTCAGGAGGAGGATCATCAGTAGGAATCAAATCAGTCGCAACAGGACAATCAGACATAGGAGACGCATCCAGAGAAGTAAAACAATCCGAAATAGATGAATACGGAGACAAATTCGTAGACCACGAGGTAGCATTTGACGGAATAGCAGTCATCGTAAGCAAAAATATATACGAAGAGGGCGTAAAAGAACTAACTCTAGACGAAGTAAAACAAATCTTCACAGGACAAATAGAAAACTGGAACCAAGTAGGAGGACCAGATACAGAAATATTCGTAAACGAAAGAGAAGAAGGATCAGGAACCAGATCAGTATTCATGGGAACAGTAGAATTAACCGATACTAACGCTGACGCAGCTCATGGTGGAAACTCAGGGGTAAGACAAGCAGTAGAAAAATCAGACAACGCAATCGGATACGTCGGACTAGGATACGTAGGAGGAAGCGTAAGAGCAGTCAATCTAAACGGTGTAAAACCAACTGAATCAAATATAGTTTCAGGGGAATACCCAATATACAGATCACTACACATGTACACCTGGGGAGAACCAAGTAACGCAGAACAAGCATTCCTAGACTACGTAATGAGCGAAGAAGGACAGAACATAGTCGCAGAAGAAGGGTTCATCAAAGCAACAGCTTCAGGTTCTGCAAGTGAAAAAGAAAAAGCAACTACATTAACTATACAGGGTTCTTCAACTGTTCTACCAATAGCATCAGCAGCAGCAGAAAAATTTAATCAAAACCAAGACAATATCCAAGTCTCCGTCTCAGGAGGAGGATCATCAGTAGGAATCAAATCAGTCGCAACAGGACAATCAGACATAGGAGACGCATCCAGAGAAGTAAAACAATCCGAAATAGATGAATACGGAGACAAATTCGTAGACCACGAGGTAGCATTTGACGGAATAGCAGTCATCGTAAGCAAAAATATATACGAAGAGGGCGTAAAAGAACTAACTCTAGACGAAGTAAAACAAATCTTCACAGGACAAATAGAAAACTGGAACCAAGTAGGAGGACCAGATACAGAAATATTCGTAAACGAAAGAGAAGAAGGATCAGGAACCAGATCAGTATTCATGGGAACAGTAGAATTAACCGATACTAACGCTGACGCAGCTCATGGTGGAAACTCAGGGGTAAGACAAGCAGTAGAAAAATCAGACAACGCAATCGGATACGTCGGACTAGGATACGTAGGAGGAAGCGTAAGAGCAGTCAATCTAAACGGTGTAAAACCAACTGAATCAAATATAGTTTCAGGGGAATACCCAATATACAGATCACTACACATGTACACCTGGGGAGAACCAAGTAACGCAGAACAAGCATTCCTAGACTACGTAATGAGCGAAGAAGGACAAGAGATCGTTGCAAACGAAGGATTCATAAAGGCCCAGGATTAAAATTTTTTCGAGGATAAAAACATGAAGTATACAAGCACCAAGGAGAGGTTAATAAAGAATATATTCCTTGGAATTGCTATCCTCTCCTCATCTTTGATTCTTTTTATATTCGTTTTTCTGTTTAGAGAGAGTTTACCGGCTTTTCAAGAACTAGGAGCAGGGTTATTTAGTTCTGACTGGAGTATGAGTCAGGGAAATTTCGGTCTTATACCTGCTTTACTTGGATCTGTTCTGGTTACAATTATAGCTTTGATAATATCAATACCTGTTGGCATAAGTACGGCACTATTTATGTCTGAGATAGCTCCTCCTAAGATTAGAAAATTTATGAAGCCCGTCATAGAAATCTTAGCAGGTATTCCTTCTGTCGTTTATGGTTTTTTTGGTGTAGTTATATTTATACCGTTTATTAAAAGTAAATTTGGTTTATCTTATGGATACACCATATTCACAGGAGGAGTAGTTATAGGTATTATGGCTCTTCCTATAATAATAAGTA
>CAYNOZ010000009.1:7475-34230 GCA_964398955.1 uncultured Thermococci archaeon
GTTGCAGTTAAAGGTATTTCTTCACTTAGTTGGAGTTTCTTAACTCAAGATATTAGTAATTTAGGTGCATCAGGAGGGATCTTTCCAGCCATTATTGGTACTTTGCTATTGGGTTTGGGTACAACTTTGATGGTTGTTCCATTCGGTGTGGGAACTGCAATTTATTTGCAGGAATATGCTAAAGAAAATAGTAAAATTATTAGAGTTGTAAGGACTTCAACTAATATTTTGAATGGTACTCCATCGATTGTTCATGGTTTATTTGCTTATGCTTTATTTGTAAGGATTTTTGGACCTTCTATAATAAGCGCCATTCTAGCTTTAGTGATTTTAACTCTTCCTATAGTGATAAGATCATCTGAAGAAGCTATTAATTCAGTATCAGATGGTTTGAGAGAAGCTTCATTTGCTTTGGGAGCTACTAAGTGGCAAACAATTAAAAAAGCTGTCTTACCCTCAGCAATTCCCGGTATAGTTACCGGAACTGTTTTAGGTATTGGAAGAGCCCTAGGTGAAACCGCACCAATATTATTTACAGGAGCTGTCTTCACAGGAGCTGGAGTTCCACAAGCTTTAACAGATAAATTTCATGCGCTCTCATATCATCTTTATCAATTAACCCAACTTATAGGATATAAAGAAGTTTCAGGTAGAGCGTGGGCAACAGCATTTGTTTTAATAGCGATAGTACTAGCAGTTAATTTCACTGCGATAATTATTAGAGAAAAATATAAGGGGATGTAGGTGAGAAAATGAAGGATAAAATCCTAAAAACACGTAACTTAAATGTTTACTTTGACGATGTGCATGCGATTAAAAATGTATCAATTGAAATTTACGAGAATGAGGTAACCTCCATAATCGGGCCATCCGGATGTGGAAAGACCACATTATTAAGGACCTTAAATAGAATGACCGACCTGACTCCTGAGAGTAGAATTGAAGGTGAAGTCCTTTACAGGGGAAATAATATCTATAGCCCTGAAATGGATGTAATTTCCTTAAGAGAGAATATAGGAATGGTTTTTCAAGCTCCTAACCCTTTCCCCAAGTCAATCTACGAAAACGTAGCTTATGGGCCTAAGGTCAACGGAGTAAAAGATGAAGATAAATTAGATCATATTGTTGAAAGAAGTCTGAAGGATGCTGCATTATGGGATGAGGTTCAAGATAGGCTAGATAGTTCAGCTATGGGTCTTAGTGGTGGTCAGCAGCAGCGCCTCTGTATAGCACGGGCTCTTGCCGTAGAACCGGAAGTAGTTTTGATGGACGAACCAACATCTGCTTTAGATCCTATTGCAACTTCCAAAATAGAAGATTTAATAAGGAGTCTAAAGAAAGATTATACAGTTGTTTTAGTATCACATGATATGAGCCAGGCGGCTAGGGCAAGTGATTATACAGCATTCTTATACTTAGGGGATTTAATTGAATTCTCAGAAACTGAAAAGCTATTCGAGAATCCTGAGAAACAGAAGACTGAAGATTATATTACTGGTAGATTTGGATGAGGTGTTTAAATGAATGATGAATTAGAACATAGAAAATCTTTTAATGATTCTATAAAGATAGTGGAAAAAGATATTAAGGAAATGTCAAGAATGGGTGAAAATGCAATAATAAAAGCTGTGAAAAGTATAGAAGACTTCAATGAAGAAGCTATTCAAGAAGTTTACGCAGCTGAAAAGGAAACAAATGAACTCAATCTTGACGTTGAAAAAACTTGTTTAAAAATTAACGCTCTATACCAACCAGTTGCTAAGGATTTAAGATTTGTAGCATCAATGATGAAAATATCAAGCATATTTGAAAGAATATGTGACCTAGCAGCGAAAATAGCGAAAATAGCTGAGAAAAATAAAGGAAAAGACCCGATAAAGCCACTTGTACGGTCAAATGAAATGATAGAAAAAATGACTAAGATGATGGATATGGTTAGGGAGGCCATCGAAACAAAAGAGGTTGATGATTTGCGAAAGCTATCAGAGATTGATGATGAAGTTGATGAATTATTTTCTAATATATCCGAAGAACTTACAGAATTGATGGTGGAAAATCCTGATTTAATTGATGAAGGAAAAGACCTTTTATATATGGCAAGATATCTTGAAAGATCCGCAGATCTAGTATGTAAAGTTGGATCAAGACTTATTTATCAAGTAAAAGGAGAAAGAGTTCGCTTAAAGTAGATAAGAATTGCAAATAATAGAAAATGTTTGTTAATTACTTTTTTATTAGATTTGCTTTTTCTATCTCCATTTTCCCTCTATAATTAATGTTATCCCATTCTTTCTTTGATTTTTTTATTTCTATTTTTTTATTGAATATTGGTCCATTTATTACTGTGGTCTCGAATTCTCCCCCTTCTCCAGCTATGTGAACTTTATATTCTTTATTAAGTTTTTTTAAATCTTTTAACAGTTTTTTATCCATTTTTCTTCCTAAGTATGATTTATCAAATCCGTATGCCGATATTCCTGTTATCAGGACTTCGAATCCTGCATTGATGATCTCCTTTAAAATTTTTTCTGGTTTTTGGTGCCAGAGTGGGCTATAGAGTTCAAGTTTTAAGTCTTTACATATTTTTTCTATTCTTTGTTTTTGGTATTCGCTTTCTACTGCTCCTGATATTACCCCATCTACGTTCATTTCTTTTAGTACGTTTTTAAGATCTTCTATTTCTTGTTCTTTATCTCCTTGAGTTTCTTTTTTTATTAATGGTATTCCTATTGATTTTGATTGCAGTTCTGTAAGTTTAATATTTGGTATGTGGTACATGTAGCTGTCTTCTTCGGTTTCCATGGTTACAAGGTGGGTTACGTTTATGCCGTTTTTTAGAGCTAAGTAGAGTGCGTAAGTGCTGTCCTTTCCTCCTGAGAATAATGAAATGTATTTTTTTTGGTTTTTCTGCATATTTTTACCTTTTTCCTTATTTTTTGATCTTTCTTTTTTGTTATATTTTTTTGGTTTTGTTTTTGTTTTGTTGGTTTATTGTTTTTCTTGAGGATTGATAGTTCTTCGATTTAGGTTTGTAACTATTAAAAGTTGTTTGAAAAATTTTTTATTCTATTATTTGTTTTTATGAGTATATTAGGAACTTATTAAGATGTTGGATTAATTTTGAAACTACTTGAATCTCTATATAGATTGTTAGAGTTATTTTAAGTTATTGAAAGATCCAATCAGGTCCTTTCGTTTACTAAAGAGGTTACCGGTATTCTTATAAGGGATTATTTTTTAAATATGATAGTGGTTTAATGTCGTTAGATTCATTCTTTGATCCAGATTCTATTGCAGTAATAGGAGCATCTAATAACCCTAAAAAGCTAGGATATGAAGTTTTTAAAAATTTACAGAGATTTGAAGGAGATACTTATCCAGTAAACGTAAATGAAGATCAGGTATTAGATAGAAAAGCCTATAATAATGTAAAAGAGATTGAAGAAGAAATCGATCTAGCTATATTGATTGTTCCAGCAAAATACACACCAGACACTATGAGAGATCTCGGAGAGAAAGGAGTAAATGCTGCAGTCATAATAACAGGCGGATTTAAAGAAGCTGGAAGAGAAGAACTAGAAAAAGAAGTGCTTGATATAGCTGAAGAAAATGATATTAGAGTTATAGGACCAAACTGTGTTGGGATCAAGAATACACATAAAAAAATAAATGGAACCTTTATAAAAGAAGCAAAAGAAGGGAATATAGCATTCATTTCTCAAAGTGGGGCACTAGGAGCTGCAATGATTTATAAAACAGTAGATCAGGACATAGGCCTGTCAAAATTCATAAGCGTCGGTAACATGGGGGATGTAGACTTCTCTGATCTACTTAATTACTTAGATAAAGATGACGACACTGATGCTATTACACTATACATAGAAGGAATTCCGGAAGGAAGAGAATTCTTAAAGGCTGCAAAAAAATGTTCTAAACCAGTAATCGCTTTAAAAGGTGGTAGAAGTGAAGCCGGATCGAAAGCAACTTCATCCCACACTGGATCCCTAGCCGGAAGTCACGAAGTCTACAATGCTGCTTTCAAACAATCTAATATAATTACAGCAAATAATTTTGATGATATGTTCGCTATGGCCAGAGCATTTTCCCAACCATTGCCTAAAGGAAAAAATGTTGCTATTTTAACGAATGCAGGTGGTGGAGGAGTACTAGTTTCAGACAAGATTGATGAACTTGACCTAAATTTAACCGATTTAGAAGATAAAACTATAGAACAACTAAAAGAGGTTCTTCCATCTATGGCCGCTGTTACCAACCCTATTGATACTATAGCCTCAGCTCGAGGAGAGGATTACGAAAAATCTGCAAAAATATTAATGGACGACAAAAACGTAGATATCATAATAGTAGTTTGCGTAGTTCCAACATTTGCTGGAATGGACGAAGAGGAACATGCAGAGGGAATAATAAAAGCAGTAAATGAAAAAGGAAATAAACCAGTTGTGACTGCATTCTTGGCTGGTGAAGTATCAGAAAAAGCCAGCAGGCTCTTAGAAGAGGAAAATATTCCAAATTATAAATCTTTAGATGGGGCAGCATTAGCCGCATCTGCACTTTTTGAATACTCAAATAAATAAAAAAATTTAAGGAGGTTTGAATATGGTTAAAGGAGAAAAAGGCGATAAAAAATTACTTTTAGGGAATGAAGCTATAGCAAGGGGAGCTATAGAAGGAGGATTACAAGCTATTGCAGCTTATCCTGGAACACCCTCAAGTGAAATCCCAGACACCTTGAGAAAGTACGCGGATCATTTCGGATATTACATGGAATTTTCCACCAACGAAAAAACCGCATTAGAGACGGCTATGAGTGCAAGCTGGTCTGGCCTTAAATCAATGGCAGTAATGAAACATGTTGGACTAAACGTGGCATCAGACTCTTTCATGTCACTAGCTCATACGGGAATAGAGGGAGGACTAGTCCTTGCCGTCGCTGACGATCCGAGCATGTGGAGCTCACAAAATGAACAGGACACAAGAAACTACGCAAAATTTGCAAATGTTCCCCTATTAGATCCCTCAAGTCCTCAAGAAGCTAAAGAAATGGCAAGTTACGCCTTTGAATTAAGTGAAGAAGTTAAACTCCCGGTTATACTAAGACCTACCACCAGAATTTCTCATACAAGAGGCGATGTAGAATTTGATGATGTCCCAGAAATTAATTATGAAGGCAATTTCGAGAAAAACGAAGAAAGATGGGTAACAACTCCAAATAATGCTAGAAAACTGAAACCTAAACTACTGGAAAGACAAGAAGAAGCTCGAGATATATTTGAAGAATCAGAATTTAATTGGATAGAAGGAGATACCGAAAGCAATGTAGGAGTAATAGCTTCAGGAATATCCTATGACTACGTAAAAGAAGCTATGGAATGGATGAATCTGGATTTCAAATTACTTAAACTAGGAACTCCCTATCCACTACCAAAAGAGAGAATAAATGAATTCCTAGAAACTATAGACAGAGTACTTATCGTAGAAGAATTAGACCCAATAGTAGAGGAAGAAGTCAGAATACTAGCACAGAGAAGAAACTTAGATATTGAAATCTCAGGAAAAATGGATGACTATGTACCTATGTCATATGAAATGTCCACAAAAAGAACTGCGAAATCATTTGCAAAATACTTTGATATCGAACCCCCAATAGACTTCCAAGACCTAGAAAACACTTATGACAAATCCAAAGACTTACTGGTCCCTAGACCGCCAGAACTCTGTCCAGGATGTCCACATGAATCAGTATTCAAAGCAATGAAAAACGTAGTAGGCGATGACGCAATTTATCCTAGCGATATAGGATGTTACACTCTAGGAGTAAATGAACCTCTAAACGCAGTTGATACAACCTTTGCTATGGGAGGTAGCACTGGATTCGCTGCTGGAATGCCTCATTTCAATGATGAACCTGTAGTTGCGACAGTAGGAGACTCAACTTTCTTCCATACAGGAATAGCTGGTATGTTAAATGCAATTTATAATAGCTCAGATACAACTATTATAGTTCTAGATAACAGAGTAACTGCAATGACAGGCCATCAACCCAATCCATCGACAGGTTGGACTGCAGTAGAAGAAAAATCAGATATAATGTCTATAGAAGACATTGCCGAAGCAGCAGGAGCAGATTATGTAGATGTAGTAGATTCTTACCAAAGTGAAGATGTTGAAAAATCAATACAAAAAGCAGTAGATACAGAAGGAGTATCAGTAGTAGTAGCAAGACAACCATGCGTATTATTCAGACAAGAATTCCAAGAAAAATCAAAGCAATTAGGATTAAAAAAATAAGAGGTGAAAAAAATGGAATATAACATCGTCATTAGCGGAGTTGGAGGACAAGGAATTCTATTAACATCAAAAGTAATTGGACAAGCAGCATTAAAAGCCGGATATAAAGTAAGAGTTGGAGAAATACATGGAATGTCTCAAAGAGAAGGAAGTGTAATCGCCTACGTAAGATTCGGAGATGAAGTACACGGATCAATGGTACCTCACGGAAAAGGAGACGTACTTCTATCATTAGAACCTTTAGAAGCCCTAAGATATGCTAATTATATGAAAAAAGAAAGTACAATACTAATGAATTCTAAGAAAAACACACCTACACCCGTGGAACTAGGAGAATTTGAATACCCAGAAGATGAAACTCTAGAAGACAGAATCAAGGAATTTGGAAACCTAATCAAATTTAACGCTGAAGACATAGCAAGTGAAGCTGGAAACAAAATAGCTACAAACACCGTAATGGTAGGGGCACTTAAAGCAATGAAAGACTTCCCTCTTGATGAAGAAATGTTAAAGGAAGCTATCAAAGATCAAGTACCTGAAAAAGCTCTTGACATTAATATGAAGGCTTTTGACCTAGGAAAAGAAGAAATCACCAAGCATTTGTGAGATAAATTCTATTTTTCCTTTTTCTCAAACTCATTCTATTTAATTTTCAAATTTTGCTTGAGTAATGACTTTGGATGCGTTAGTTTTTAAAGATTTTAAACCTATTGTTTATTAGTGGTATTATGAAGTTTTTAATATTGTCAGCAGATGGATTTGAGGATCTTGAACTATTCTACCCATATCATAGGTTAAATGAAGAACATGAAGTGGAAATAGCTTCTAACAAAGACAATATAACAGGAAAGCATGGGTATGGAGCTGAAACGGACCTTAAATTTGAGGATATTGATCCTGAAGAATATGATGGATTGGTTTTACCAGGAGGAAACGGTCCTGAAACAGTTAGACAAAATGAAAAAGCTGTTGAAACAGCTAAAGAATTCATGGAACAAGACAAACCTGTTGCCTCAATATGTCATGGGATACAAGTTCTAATTTCTGCAGAGGTTGTTGAAGGCAGAGAAGCGACATGTTGGAGAGGAGTAGCAGATGATCTAAAGGCTGCAGGAGGTATTTACAAGAACCAAAGTGTCGTAGTGGATGGTAATTTAGTAACTTCTAGGCATCCCGGTGACCTTAATAATTTCGTAAAAGAGTACCTAAAATTATTTGAATAATATTTTTATTTATCCTTTTTTTTCAAATTTAAAAGAATAAAAATATTTAAACTGAAAATAAGTTGAGATCATTATTTTTTCAAAACATCTTTGAGATGTCTCCCTATTTCATCAAGTTTTACGCTTTCTTGATCTCCTGTCTCCATGTTTTTTATTGTTACTGTATTTGATTTCACTTCTCTTTCCCCTAATAATATAACGTAGGGTATTTCTCTAGAATCTGAATTTTCTAGGAAGTTTGTTATGTTTCTTTCCATTAAATCAATATCTACTTTGATGTCGTTTTTCATTAGTTTCTTTCTTAATTTTAATGCTTCTTTTTTTGTTTCTCCTATTGGTTTTATGTAGACATCTGGTTTAGGAGATCCTTTTAGTTTATTCTTTTCTTCTAATGCATCTATGAGACGGTCTAATCCTATTGCAAATCCAGTTGCTGGTGTTTCTGGTCCATCAAATGCTTCTATCATTTTATCATATCTTCCTCCTCCACCAACGCTCCCAACGTCAATTTCTGGAATTGCTTCGAATACTATACCGGTGTAATAATCTAGTCCTCTGGCTATCCCTAGATCTATTTTACATTTCTCAGCATTTTCATTTGCTTCAAGAAGTTCAAAAATTTCTTTTAATCTTTTTAATCTTTCTTCCGGTATGTCTATTTCTTCTGCTTTTTTTGTTACTTCCTCGATACTTCCTTTTAGTTCAGTTAATTTCAGAACTTTACTAACTTCTTCATTCTCTATTCCTAAATCTCTGAGTTCAGAAACAAATTCTTCCTCTGTAAGTTTATCCTTTTTATCAATAGTTCTCATTAGCTGGATATGATCCTCAACTCCTAATGTTTCAGCAAATTCATCTAGTATTTGTCTATCTCCTATGTTTACGGTGAAGTTTTCTAAGCCGGTACTTTTTAATGAGTCTATAAATACAGAAATTACTTCAGCGTCTGATATTGGTTCATCAGCTCCTATTAATTCTATACCTGCTTGCCAAAACTCTCTATATCTCCCCTTCTGAGGCTCCTCATAGCGGAACATGTTCCCAATATAATACCATTTCAATGGTTTAGGAGAAACTTTAAATTCATTAATAAACAATCTAGCTACAGAAGCAGTCATTTCAGGTCTTAAAGCTATTAATCTTCCCCCTTTATCTTCAAATGCGTATAACTGTTCGATTATTTCAGGGCCGGACTTCTTTTCAAATAAGGAAAAGTTTTCCATAACAGGAGTAAGGATTTCTGAAAATCCATAAGACTCAAAAACTTCTCTAATATTATCATAAACTTTTCTCCTCTTATACATATCCTCTGGAGTTAAATCCCTTAATCCTTTTGGTGTTTCCATTAATATCAACTCTTATTATTCCCAATAACTATCTTCTTCATCATAATCGTAATTCGTTTTGAAAACGAGAATCTCAAGTGGTTCATTATTATAATTTTTAACATAATGAGTGGTATTAGGTTCACATAGTAAGGTATCGCCTTGTGTAACTTGATGCTCTTTTCCTTCGATTCCTATAATTCCTTTACCTTTCTGAATATTGAATACTTCAGTCTGATGCTTATGATGATGTGGGTCTACTTCATTATCTGGTTTAACTTGGACTATTTGAACTTTAGTTCCTTCACATTCTAGGTCTTCTTCTACATAAAGAACTTTTTTTCTATAATCATCTTTCTCTATCCATTGATTTTTCTTCTTAGGATTATTCATTTTATTACCTACCGTTTAGTTCTAATTTAGGTTCTCGATCCTTTAGGAAAGACTTTATTTTTTTCCAATCTGAAACTGCGGATCTGGCGCCTACTTCTTGAACACAAAATGTTGCACATGAAACCCCTATCTTTCCAACTTCTCTTGGTTTATAATCCTTCAATAGCCCGAATAGAAGTCCAGCTACGAAAGAGTCTCCAGCTCCAGTTGTGTCTACTGCCTCCACATCGTAGGAAGAAACTTCTATTTTGTCCCTTCCCTCAAGATCTAGAAGTGCTCCTCCTTTATTCAGCATTATTATTGTGTTAGAGGATTTAAACTTATTTATAATATTATTTAAATTTTGATCTGTAATTTCGTTTTTTAATCTAATTGCTTCATCTTCATTCATTATAAGATAATCTGTATTTTTCTCTATTTCTTCAGTTATGTCAATTCCTGAAGGATCTAGCGAAACAGTTATATCCCGATTTTTAGTTATTTCTATAATCTTTCTTATATCTTCTAAGGAGTTACTGGTCATATGAATATGTTTACTTCGGCTTAAATATTCCTCTTTAATTTCTTTCTCAGCATTGGCTCCAGTATATTTTATCATTCTCTTATCCTGTCCACTGGACAATATAGTAGCTAATCCAGAGTGTTTATCAACTTTTCTTATTCCTTTAGTGTCTATATCGTATTTTTTAGCTTCTTTTATATGTTCTTCACCAATCCAATCATCGCCTACGGCTCCGATGAATCCAACTTCTAGACCTAGACTGGATGCCCAGGCAGCTGTATTTCCAGCAGCTCCTCCGAGTCCAAGTTTCAGATCTTCAGCAAATGCCTTTTCATGGAATTCTGGAAATTCATCTAATATCATGGTTACATCAAAATTGAGGTTACCCATGCAGATCAGATCAAGGTCCTTATGGTTTTCTTCCAAATTCTCACCTGATTAGTCTAATACATGTTTTTTTAATTTTTGACATCTAAAAATTCCTTCAAAAACTTTTTGTTCTTTTTCTTTATTTTTTACTATACATTCAACGATGTATTTATGGTTTTCATTGTTTTTAACTTCTGCAGTTGCTTTTAATGTTTCTCCTAATTGAACTGGTTTTAAGAATTTCGATTCACTACTTCCAAGCACTACTGTTTCTTTATTTACAGCTAACATTGCTGCATAATCTGCTAATCCAAAAATAAATCCTCCATGTACTAAATTTTTATCATCAACTATCATTTCTTCATCGGTCTCTAGTTCCACTACTGATTTGCCTTTTTCAACAATTTGAGGCTTCCCTACAAACCTTTCCGAAGTTTTCTTATGAGTTTTTATATCACTCATCTTCATCAAAAATAGAAATCTTTTAAAATTTAAGTTATTTGGGATTGGTTTGAATTTTGTTTCTATTATTGGGTAGTGAAGAAAAGCCTTTTATTGGGATAACTTTTACTCTTTCGGTGGGGCTTTCTTGATTTCCTCCTTCATAAAGATAAGTCTATGAACGGTTTTTATAACCAGAAATGGACTTATTTTAATTAATTGGTGATATAAGATGGATGAAGAAGAGATAGTGGATGTAAATAGGATGAAGGAAATTAATAACCCTTTTATTAGGGAAATTTTGACGAATATAAGAGATAAGGAAACTGGGGAGATTGAGTTCAGAAAAGGACTTGTAAAGATAGGTAGATACATGGGATACGAAATTACAAAATCGATGGATTATGAGGAAAAAATGGTAGAAACTCCAGTTGATTGGGCTAACGGAATAGAAATGACTGATAGGGATAACGTTGTTCTTATCTCCGTGTTGAGAGCTGCAATTCCATATGTTGAAGGTCTTGTAAAAGTTTTCGAGAAAGCCCGAATGGGAATTATAAGTGCATCAAGAGGACCAGCACCTGACTTTGATGTAGAAATACAATACGCTAAATTACCTAACATAACTCCAAAAGATACCGTAATAATAGCTGACCCAATGCTGGCTACAGGTTCAACACTTTCAAAAGTTCTAGAATTCGTTAACAATAGCGGAAATCCAAAGAGAAAAATAATTACTTGTGTGAACTCAGCTGATAAAGGTCTAAACGAACTACTAAAAATGGACTCAGATATAGAAGTCTACACAGCAGCACATGACAAGAAACTAAATGACCATGGATATATCGTACCGGGCCTAGGTGATGCCGGAGATAGAGCATTCGGCACCCAGGTGAATGAATGATAAAATTAGATGACAAAGATAAAGAGATAATAGAATCATTAAACAAAAACGGTAGAATATCCTACAGTAAACTAGGAAATAAAGTGAATTTAAGTGCAAGCGGAGTAAGGAAAAGAGTGATGAGACTAGAAAAAGAAGGACTAATAAAAGGATATAAGGCTGTACTAGATCAAAGAAAACTTCAAAAAGACTCTCACGCGTTCCTAAAAATAAGAAACGAAGTAGACAAGATAAAAACCAAACTAAAAGAAGATAAAAGGATTAAAAAAATATACAGAATATCTGGAGATACACCAATAATGATCGAGGGATGGTTCGAAAACAATCAAGAGCTATTTAAATTCATAGAAGAACTTAAAGAGTCTATTGAAGGAGAAATAAAAGTTGATATAGCATTGGACGAGGAAACAATAAGATAAATCAGAGAAAAAAATAAAATAATTGTGAACAAAGATCTCAAAATGCCAGATCTTGACTCTGATAATTATACAATATCTATTCATATTTTTTATTGAAAAAGATAGGCTATGACTTCCTAAACTTCCTTTTAATTCTTCAATTTTATATGTAATTTTGTTGATTATATAAATAATAATTTAAATAATTGATTAAAGTTCAATTTGTGGATTGGTAACGATGAAAATTGCTTTGGCTAAGAAATCTCAGAGTGAAGGCTTTGATTTTTTCATATTAAATTCGGATAACGATGCTAAGTTTCATTATACACTTAAAATCAGAAATAATAAGCCTCATAGATTTCTGAAGGATTCCGAATTCAAAAGACCTAAGAATGCTATTGATTTGTTGAGAAAAGCTGATTCAGTTTTTATTGAATCAAATCCTGAGATTGAGCAAATGCTTGATAAATATCAAATTAGTTATGAAGAGAAGAATTTCTGTCGATATTGTAGAATTGAAGATAAAGTCACAATTTTAAGAAATAATCAAGGGTTTCAATGGCATGGAGATATCATTTGTAAAGACTGTGCTCTTGAACAACTAGAAAAAGAAGCACAGTACCGATACAATAAAAGGATTTCTTTAGATCATGCAAGAAAATTATTAAGTAGATTTAATAACTTGGAAAAAATAATAAAAATGTTCGATCCAGATTTTAATCCGACTGAGCATCCTGAAATCACTAAATTTGACGAATTAAGTAAAAAGAAAACTGAGGTAGAGGATCTATTTTTAGAGGACATTAATGTACCGGATAAATTAAAAGATGTTTATAAGGAAGATGGGATTAACAAACTTTTACCAGTTCAAACTCTTTCCGTTCGAGAAGGATTACTTGAAGATGAAAATCTTTTAGTAGCTGCTGCAACTGCTTCAGGAAAAACTTTAGTAGGGGAGTTAGCTGGTGTAAGCAGAGTTTTGAAGAAAGGAGAAAAATTTTTATTTTTAGTTCCTTTGGTTGCATTGGCTAATCAAAAATATGAGGAATTTAAAGAGAAATATGAACCTCTAGGTTTAGATATTTCTTTAAGGGTTGGTATTTCGAGATTGGAAAAGCGAGAAATGGTAAGAAGTTTGGATTCGGACATAATTATTGGTACTTATGAAGGATTCGATTTCTTGTTAAGATCAGGTAGGCGAATTGAGGATGTAGGAACTATTGCCATAGATGAAATTCACATGTTAAATGAGGTAGGTAGAGGTCCTCGTTTGGATGGTTTGATCTCTAGATTAAGGTGTGCATACCCTGAAGCTCAATTTTTAGGATTATCTGCTACAGTTGGAAATACTGAAGATCTGGGAAAGGATCTTGGAATGAAACCGGTTGTGTATGAAGACCGTCCTGTCCCTATAGAAAGACATATATTGCTAACTGATGAAAAAAGAAAGAATTTAAAAAAATTAGTTAAGAATGAAGCTAGGAAAACTACTGAAAAAGGTTATAGAGGTCAAACAATTGTTTTCACTAATTCTAGAAGGAAATGTCATAATATATCAGAATCTTTAGGGCCAAGATCAGGAGCCTACCATTCTGGATTATCCTATAACGAAAGAAAAAAGGTGGAAAATAAATTTAAGAAACAAAAATTAGATTCAGTGGTAACAACTGCAGCATTAGGAGCAGGAGTAGACTTCCCAGCATCTCAAGTAATTTTCGAATCCTTAATAATGGGAATTAAATGGCTAACGATCAACGAATTTAATCAAATGTTGGGAAGAGCTGGAAGACCGAAATACCATAAAAAAGGTAAGGTTTTCCTACTTGTAGACCCTGAGTTTGAATTAGGTGACAGATCCGAAGAGGAAGTAGCATTTGATTTACTCAAAGGCGAAATACAACCAGTTGGAGAAACATGGGATAAACAAGAAGAAGAAGCACAAATCCTATCACATATAGTTTCAGATGTAGATCTAAAAAAGGCCTATAAATATTCTATAGGATCAACTCAACCTTTAGAAAAAACATTAGAAGATTTAAAGGAAAAAGATCTGGTTGTTAATAGAAAACAATTAAAACCTACAAATTATGGTAAAGCTACATCCATCAGTTTCTTAACTCCAAAAGAAGCAGATTATATTAGAAAAAATTTAAATAATGATCCCCTAAAAGTCTGCATTGAACTAGAACCTCTTCAAAATGTTTACATTTCTCCAAAGATCCGTAAAAAAATTGAAAGTCAACTTGGATTCAATGTTCCCTCTAATGCATTTTCTAATTCTATTCCCCACATAATAGAGGAATTGAAGAATGGTAGTCTTTTAGATGACTTGGTGGAGATGATGTTTGAACTTTCTTTAGATGAACCTGAGAAAGCCGAGATTGAAGTTGGAAAAAGAATCATAGAATATAGAAAAAGAGGTTATAACCCAAATAAGATTTCCAAATTTATGTCAAATGAGTATTATCTTAAAGTTTACACTGGGGATATTTACTCTTGGTTGGATAATATTATTAGAAAATTAGAAGCTTTTATTAGAATATCTGATGTTTTTAATAATTATAAGGCTAAAAGTAAAGCTGAAGAGCATATAAATTCTCTCGAACAGTAGATATAATTTATTCTTTTTGTTAATTTTTTAATCATTTTAATTAGATCTGCACCTTACTTTTTTATGAGGATCATAATATTAATATAAAGAGAAATCGTCAACTTAAGGGCGTTGAACTGCTGACTTGAATTTAAAAATATTTCACTTAATGTTTTCATATTAAATATGAATATTAGTAGTAATAGTTTATTAGGTGGACATCATGGATTTTAGAGAAATAGAAAACAAATGGCAAAAGAAATGGGAAGAAGAAAAAATTTTTGAATCCGATCCAGATTCAGATAAAGAAAGTTTTTACATTACAGTAGCCTGGCCATACCCTAGTGGAGGAATGCATGTTGGACATGTAAGGACTTATACCTTACCTGATGTATTTGCTAGATACAAAAGAATGAGAGGTTATAATGTATTATTTCCAATGGCTTGGCATGTTACTGGTACTCCTATCGTAGGAGCAGTTAATAGGCTGAAAGAGAGAGAAGAAGACCAGATGCACGTTTTAAGAGATGTCTACAAAGTTCCTGAAGAGGATCTTAAAAGTATTGAAGAGCCTATGGAGTTCGCTAACTATTTCATCGACAATTATTATAAGAAAGATATGAAGAAATTAGGTTTTAGTGTTGATTGGAGAAGAGAATTCACTACTAATGATGATCATTACAATAAATTTATTGAATGGCAATATAAAACCTTAAAAGAGTTAGGATTAGTAAAAAAAGGTTTGCATCCTGTTAAATGGTGTCTTAACGAAGAAAATCCAGTAACTACTCATGACCTTTTAGAAGGAGAAGAAGCTGAAAAAAACAAATATAGCGTAATAAAATTCGAACATGGAGATACAGTAATCCCAATGGCCACTTTAAGACCTGAAACTGTTTTCGGAGTAACAAACGCTTGGATTCATCCTGAAGGAGATTATGTTAAGTCAAAAGTAGATAATGAAGAATGGATAGTATCAGAACAAGCCCTTGAAAAACTAGATCATCAAGCAAGAGACGTAGAAGAAATTGAAAGATTCAAAGGATCCGAATTAATCGGAGAATACGTAAAAAATCCTGTAACTGACGAAGAAATTATTTTACTACCTGCTAAATTTGTTGATCCTGACAATGCAACTGGAATAGTTATGTCAGTTCCTTCACACGCTCCTTATGACTATGTAGCTCTAAAAAACATTAAAGAGGATCAAGAAACTCTTAAAAAGTACGGTATAACGAAAGAAGAAGTAGAAAAAGTGAACCCTATATCAGTTATAGACCTAGAGGGATGGGGTCCTCACCCAGCAGTTGAAATGGTAGAAGAAGAGAACATAGTAGATCAGGATAATGAAAAATTAGAAGAACTAACTGAAGAGCTTTACAAAAAAGAATTCCATTCAGGAATATTAAATGATAGAACCAACCAATTCCAAGGAATGAAGGTAATAACTGCTAAAGATCAGTTAATAAACAAATTTGAATCAGAAAACAAATTTGATGAAATGTATGAGTTCAGTGAAAAAGTGAAATGTAGATGCGGAGGCAAAGTTATAGTAGCTAAATCAGAATCCTGGTTCCTAGATTACGACAATAAGGATTGGAATAGAAAGGCAAAATCCCTCTTAAGAGATATGAATCTTATACCTGATACCACTGAAGAAGACTTCGAACATACAATTGATTGGTTAGAAGACTGGCCATGTATCAGAAACTATGGATTGGGAACAAAACTTCCTTGGGACGATGATTTCATAGTAGAACCATTAAGTGATTCAACTATTTATATGGCTTTTTATACTATAGCTCATAAGATATTTGATTATGATGCTGAAAAGCTAACGAAAGAGGTATTTGATTATATTTTCAGAGGAATAGGTGATCCTAAAGATCTATCAGAGGAGGTTATGATTCCTGAAGAAGATTTGAAGGATCTCAGAAGTCATTTTGATTATTGGTACCCTCTCGATTGGAGATGCAGTGCTAAAGAATTAATTCAGAATCACTTAACATTTTTCATATTCCATCATACTGCCTTATTTAATCGTGATAAGTGGCCTAAAGGTATTGCTAGCTGGGGTATGGGATTGTTAGAAGGGAAGAAGATGTCATCCTCAAAGGGACATGTTGTATTATCTTCCGAAGCTATGGAGAATTATGGAGCGGATACTACTAGATTTTTCTTGTTCTCCAACGCTGAACCATGGCAAGACTTTGACTGGAGAGAAAAAGAAGTCAAATCTGCAAAAAGGTCTTTGGAAAGATTTATGGATCTTGCAGAAGAAATTATTGAGATGCCAGATCCTTCAGAGGACCAAGTTGAGTTAGATAATGTTGACAGATGGTTATTGAATCAACTTCAACGAAAAATAGAGGAAACCACAAATGGATTAGAAGGATTCCAAACTAGAAAAGCTTCACAAACCGCATTCTACGGATTAATGAAGGATCTTAAATGGTACAGAAAAAGAAAAACCGAAGACGACAGCATGATATGGACCCTGAAGAAAGTACTCGAAAAATGGGTAAAACTTATGGCCCCCTTTACACCTCACTTAGCAGAGGAAATTTGGAGTGAATTCGGAAAAGAAGGTTTAATAAGTCAATCCGAATGGCCAGAAGTAGAGGAGAAGTACGTTAATGAAGAGATAGGCAGATCAGAGGAATATATTAAGAATACCATTGATGATACAAAGGAAATTCTGAATGTTGCAAAAATTGACGAACCAGAAAAAATACACTACTATACTGCGGACAAATGGAAATGGGATGTCTTAGAAGTATTAAAAAGTAATGAAGGGGATATAAGCCAAACAATGTCACAAGTAATGAAAGATGAAGAATTAAGAAAAAAAGGAGATAAAGTCTCGGATTTCGTTCAGAAAATTGCAGAAGATCGTTATTTCGAAAGAGATCTATCAGAAATCAACGAAAAGGAAGTACTAGAATCCTCCCAAGAATTCATAAAACAGGAAATAAGCGAACTGGATCCTAAATACGAGAGCTTAGAAGTGGTAATCGATCCTGAACACGACCCTGAAAACAAAGCAAAGTTCGCTAAACCATTTAAACCAGCTATATACATTCAATAATTTTCTTTCATCTTTTCTTAGGTTATAAAATGAATGATTCAAAGATCTCTAATACGTTAAAAGAGTTATATGAAGAATGTCCCAAAGGAAGAAAATACTCCCAATACTCCAAACTACTTAAAGAACACTTTTCTAACAAATCCTTAAACGAAATTCCAATTGGAGAAGTAAAAAAAGAAAAAAACAAACTTGGAGAATTATTAGTAATAAAAAACACAAGAAATATTAACAAAATTCCTGATCACGATACAAAACCTATCCAATACGATTGCCTAAGAGCATTAAAAGGCATAGGACCAGCAACAGAAAACAAACTCAAAAATAAAGGTTATAAAAGTATTAAAGAATTAAAAAACCATGAAAAATGGGGAGAAAAATCAAAAAACTTCTTAAACAAAACAAACAAACTTGATACACCAATAACAGGGCATTATCAAAACTTTCTAGAAGAAAGAATTCAAGGAAATGATTGGACAATCTTCGACCTATACAAAAACCATAACCTCGAAGATTTCATAATACTAGATATAGAAACAATAGGCTTATCCAAAGTACCATTATTCTTAATAGGGTTAGCAGAAATTAAAAAAGAAAAACAAAAAGTGAAAACAACCCAGTACCTAGCCAGAGATTTCAATGAAGAAAAAAATATATTACTTGAAACCCGAAACCATATCACAAATCGGCCCTTAATAACTTTTAACGGAAAAAAATTCGATATACCATTCATAAAAAGAAGAGCACTCCACCATAATATAGAAACCAATATTAAAGAAAATTTAAACCTAGATATCTTAAAATTTGCAAAAAACACATGGAAAGAAGAATTAAACAATTGCAAACTAAAAACACTTGAAAAAAGATATAATGTAGAAAGAAAAGGAGATATTCCCAGTGGAAAAGTTCCAGACTACTACACCCAATTCACCAGAACCGGCAATATAGGAACCTTAGTACCTATCTTAGAGCATAACATTCAAGACCTTGTATCCACCGCAAAAATATTCACGGACTTGATCAAAAAAAGATGATAATCTAAATTATCACTATTTCATTATCGACTAAATCAATATCTGCTAAAGTTTCAACCTTTATTCCTTTAGATTCGATTAGTTTTCTTCCACCAGTGTACTCTTTGTTTATAGCAGTTCCAACCCCTACTAATTCTGCATTAGATTCTTTAACAAGATCCACAAGAGCTAAAGTAGTTTTTCCAGAAGCTATAAAATCATCTATAACTAGTACTCTATCATTATCTTTCAAATATCTTCCTGATACAACTAATTCATTCTCTCCACCTTTTGTAGGTGATTCTACAGAAGTTGAAAAGTATTCACCCTCCATAGTAACAGGTTTACTTTTTCTGGCATATATTACGTCCACTCCCAAATTAATTCCTGTAGTTAAACTAGCTGGAATTCCTGAAACTTCAGCTGTTAAGATCTTTGTAACTTCATAGTCCTGAAACCTTTTCGCAAGTTCCTCTCCCATTTTCTCCATTAATTTAGAATTTATTTGATGATTTAGAAAAGAATCTACTTTAATTATTCCGCCTTCTAATACTTCTCCTTCCTCTTCGATTTTTTCTACAAGTTCTTTCATTGTATTTCTCTCCTAAAAACAAAGTAATATAAATACGAATTTATTATTTATTTTTTAGAAATATATTAATTTAGAAAAAGGTAAAATAGAAATATATTATCTTGGAAGTTCAACTTCTTCGCCTAATCTAGCCCAGCTCTCTTCTAAGTAATCTATTAATTGGTTTTTAGCTTCTTCGTTTTCCGTTATGTGTTCGAATCTTCCTTGAGTTTTTAGGTATTCTTCTATTGGTTTGAATTCGTTTGGTTTGTAGGTAACGTTAGGTTTACAGATTAATCCGTCCTCTACTTCGTATAGTATCCACATTCCGGTTTCAACTACTTTTTTTGCAGCATCAATTGTGTTTGCAGGTTCGCTTTTCCATCCTGTTGGACATGATGAATATACCTGTATAAAGGATGGTCCATCAACTTCTACTGCTTTTTTGACTTTATTGTAGTAGTCTTGGTAATATCCGATTGATGCGGATGCTGCGTATGGTATTCCATGTCCTGCTGCTAGCATGGTCATTGGTTTTTTTGGTTCTCCGCTTCCAATTTCGTCTACATCTCCGGGTGGTGATGTTGTGGTCCATGCTCCGTATGGTGTGGATGATGATCTTTGAATTCCAGTGTTCATGTATGCTTCGTTATCATACATTATGTAGGTTACGTCATGGCCTCTTTCCATCATTCCTGATAGAGCTTGGAATCCTATGTCTGCGGTTCCTCCATCTCCTGCGAATGCTAAAACTTTGGTGTCTTTGTTCTGTTTTTTTAGCGATGCTTCCATTCCTGAGGCTATTGATCCTGCAGTTTCGAAGGCTCCATGAACCCATGGTACATTCCAAGATGATTGAGGATAGGCTGATGATACAACTTCCATACATCCTGTTGCTTGAGCAACTGCTATATCGTCTCCGTTTACTTCATGAGCTGCTTTAAGCGCTAATCTTATAGCTACTGTTCCTCCACATCCGGCACATGCGTTATGACCTGGTTTAAAGTTTTCAGACCTATCAATTGGGGGTTCGGGTATGTTTTGTGAATCTGACATAATTTATTCCTCCTTAGTATTCAAGTCCAATCCAGTGGACTTCTTTTTCCAGGTTTTCTACTCCTTTATCTAATGCGTCTTGAGTTATATCTGCTATATCCTTGATAGTGCTGATTCTAACGTCTCTTCCTCCTAATCCAATTATAAAGTCCAGAGTCATAGGCCTTGAACTTACGTTTGCTATCGTTCTGTTTACATCTTGATAAACTGCTCCTGATGATCCAAATGACACGTTTTTCTCAGCTACAGCAATAGCTTCAGCATTTTTAGCTATTTCCTTTATTTCCTCTATTGGGAAAGGTCTGTAAACAGTTATCTTCGCTAAACCAGCTTTAACTCCTTCATCTCTCAATTCATCTATAGCATCTTTAATAGTTCCTGTTACTGACCCCATCGAGATAAACACTATTTCCGCATCTTCTGTTCTGTATTTTTCAACCATGTCATAACTTCTACCGAATTCGTCTTCGAATTCGTTGAATACATCTTTGAACACGTCTCTAGCATTATTCATTGCATCCCAAGTTTCCTTCCTGAATTCCATGTAATATTCTGGTGTTCCTAATGTTCCTTGGGTCATAGGATCTTCTGGGTCTACATAGGCATGTGATGGGTTGTATTCGCCTAGGAAATCATCTACTTTTTCTTCATCATATATTTCTACTGGTTCAACTGTGTGTGTTAGTATGAATGCGTCAAATCCTGTCATTGCAGGTAGTAGAACGTCTTCATTTTCCGCTACTTTGTATGAGTTTATTATTAAATCGAAGGCTTCTTGATTATTCTCTGCGTACATCTGCATCCAGCCTGTATCTCTTTGCGCCATCATATCCTGATGGTCACACCAAATGTTTATTGGGGCTGATAATGCTCTATTACCTATAGCCATTGATATTGGCAATCTCATACCTGCTGCTATATAAAGCATTTCACTCATTAAAGCTAATCCTTGAGATGCTGTTGCAGTGAATGCTCTACTTCCTGAGGCGCTTGCCCCAATACAGCCGGACATTGCCGAATGTTCTGATTCTACAGGTATGAATTCTGCGTCCATTTTCCCATCGGCTACGAATTCAGAAATTTGTTCTGGAACCGTTGTAGAAGGTGTAATTGGGTATGCAGATACTACGTCTGGTTTTGATAATTTAGCGGCGTATGCAGCTGCTTCATTACATTTTAGTGTTTTGTATTCCGACATTATTTTTCCTCCTTTACCATCTCTATAGCATCTACTGGGCATTGCTCTGCACAGATTCCACAGCCTTTACAGTAATCATAATCTATCACCGGGTAATTTTCTTCATCTAAATCTATGCAAGGTTCCGGACAGTATACATAGCACTCAAAGCATCTTATACATTTATCTTTATCTAGTTCTGGTTTGAAGGTCCTCCAGGAACCGGTCTTATTTTGTACTGAATTTCCCTCATCATAAACTATGGCCCCTATATTGATTTTTTTTTCTCCCATTTTTTTCCTCCTATAATTTTATTTAATTATTCATAAAAAATAAAGAATGAAGGTTATTTAGCCTTCTTAACAAGTTTTTCCCATTGTTTATCTGCATGTTTCTGTATTTTTTCTATTTCATCGTCTTTAAGGTGTCTGAATCTGCCCTGCATCATTAAATAATCTTCTACTGGGATTGGATCATCGATGGTTACATTTATATTCCATTCTTCATCTTCGAATTCGTATAGGTTCCACATTCTTGACTGGACTGCTTTTCTAGCTACAGTTACAGAGTCTTTAGGATCCATTTTCCATCCGGTTGGGCAGCTTGTATAAATTTGTACGAATCCTGGTCCGTCAGTTTCTTGAGCTTTTTTTACTTTGTCAGTTAGGTCTTCTATATATGCGATATTGGCTGATGCTGCGTATGGTATATCGTGTGCTGCTACAATATCCATTACATTTTTCTTTTCTTTTTGTTCGAAGGTTCTGTTCTTACCGACTGGTGTAGTTGTGGTCCATGCTCCGTATGGTGTGGATGATGATCTTTGAATTCCAGTGTTCATGTATGCCTCATTATCTGCCATTATGTATACGAAGTCATGTCCTCTTTCTATTGCTCCTGATAGGGCTTGTATTCCTATGTCCGCGGTTCCTCCATCTCCTGCCCATGCAACGGGTGTTACATCATCTTTGCCTTGTGCTTTGAGTGCGGCTTCTATTCCGGATACGGAAGCTCCGGCTGCTTCGAATGCGATATGCATTATAGGTACGTCCCATGATTCTCTTGGATATGCTCCTGATATTATTGTTGAACATCCTGCAGGTATTGTTGCAATTGCATTGTCACCGAGAGCTTTGAATACGTGTCTCATTGCGATTACTTCTCCACATCCTTGACATGCAGAATGGCCTGGATCTATAAGTTCTTCTTTTTTAAGACCAGCTACTTTTTCTTCGCTTTCCGACATATTTTCTCACTCCTTTAGTTGGGTCCATTGGACCCTTTCGTCTAATTCTCCTTTCTCTTTTATTTTCTTCAAATTCTTCCCTAAATCCATTAAATGCTTATATGTAACGTCTTTTCCACCTATTCCAGATATGAAACTTTTCACTAACGTGTCGGCTGCATCAGTTCCTTGAAGAACTCCTCTTATCTCATGAGCGAAAGCTCCTTCCTGTCCAAATGTAAAGCTTCTATCAATAGCACCTATAACATCTACCCTTCTAGCAAGATCAAGCACTTGATTTATTGGGAAAGGCCTAAATATTCTAATCCTGCCTAAACCGATCTTAATCCCTTCATCTCTTAACTCATCTATTGCCCTCATAGCTTCACTAGCTAAAGTACCGGCAGTAATAAACACAACATCTGCATCTTCAGTTCTATACTCCTCAATCATATCATAACTTCTGCCGAACATCTCCTCAAATTCATCATGAACCTTCGGTATGAACTCCCTAGCTTCATCATGAGCCTCCTTAATCTTATATCTGAACTCATAATAGTCTTCAGGAAATGCAAGTTCCCCAAAAGATCTAGGATCCTCAGGATCTAACTTATACTCAGGTTCATAAGGCGGTAAAAACTCTTTAACCTTCTCCTTGCTAGGAACATCAACTATTTCAGAAGTATGTGAAAGAATAAACGCATCTTCGAAGTTCATCATCGGCAAACTTAATTCTTCCGCAATTCTAAAGGCCATAATAACTGAATCAAGAACCTCCTGATTTGACATACAGTAGGACTGTAACCATCCTACATCTCTTTGTGAAATACTATCCTGCTGATCAGCATAAATACTCCAAGGAGGTGCCATAGCTCTATCAACATTATTCATAACTACCGGAGTTCTAGCACCAACCGCCCAATGAAGCATCTCATGCATCAATGCCAAACCATTAGCGGAAGTCGCTGTAAAAGTTCTAGCTCCAGTAGCACTAGCTGAAATACATGCAGACAAAGCAGAATGCTCGGACTCTACAGGTACATACTGTGCCTCCATTTCACCCTCAGAAACGAAAGTAGCTATTTCCTTAACAATATCAGTTTGAGGGGTTATAGGATAAGCAGCCACCACATCAACATCAGAAACCTTTACAGCATTAGATGCAGCCTTATTACCGGTTGTAATAATCTCAGTCATTAATCTTCACCCTCCTTCACCATTTCAATAGCATCAACAGGGCATTCCTCAGCACAAATTCCACATCCTTTACAGTATTCGTAGTCCACTTCAGGGCCCTCATCTTCATCCCAGTCTATACTTGGTTCAGGACAGAATTTCCAACAGATACCACATAAAATACAATCATCCATATTGATAACTGGCTTAAAGTTTCTCCAAGAACCAGTTTTATTCTCCCTCGAACTCCTATCTGATATTGAAGTAGGAGGGAGATCATCCCTATAAGAACACATAAAATCTCCCCTTACACAAATTAATATTAATTAAATCAAGACTTAGTTTCCTCATAGGATCTTTCAGCAGCTTTAGCATTCTTTTCTCCAAGCTCATCCTTGAAATTATCTATAATAGCCTCTTTTACACTCTCTATTTCTACATAACCAGTTGATTTAGAAAAAGCCCCTAGAATCGAAGTATTTGAAATATCTTTTCCAAGTTCATCCAATGCAATTCCAGTAGCATCAACTGTGTAAAGATTTTCCACTCCAAGATCTATATCTTCAGGATCTTTCTCCGTATTAAGAATTACTTTTCCACCGTCTTTTAAACCATCGGTAACATCTACAACATCCAATAAAGTATTATCCAGCACTACTACAACATCTGGTTCATAAATCTGTGACTTAACCCTAATAGGTTCGTTATCCATCCTTGCAAACGCAGTAACAGGAGCACCTCTCCTTTCAACTCCAAAAAACGGAAAAGATTGTACATCCTTATCTTCCCTGAATGCCGCATCAGCAAGGAGATTTGCAGCCGTCACAGCTCCTTGACCTCCTCTGCCGTGAAATCTTACCTCCAACACATGATCACCAAAACAGAATAGGTAAAGAAATTATATAAAACTTTTGAAAAAATTTTGAAACAAAACAATAAAACATCAAACAAAACCAAAATACATAACCAAAAAAAATTCATAATTAAACCAAAACAGGAAAAAAATACACCAAAGAATCGAACCTACAACAAACCAAACCCTAACAAAATAAACAAAAATGACTATAGACCTAAACCCAACTACAAAAAAATTAAATCTCAACCAGAAAACAACAAGAAAAACAAAACTAAAATAGCAATAATAAAAACGGGCGAAAACCATACATAGACCTTATCTGATAAGTGCCCAAGTTTGAATTCTTTCGGGTCTCTACACTGGGACTTTTAGTAGCCGCAAGCTAAATGTCTCGTCACCTCGACACTTACACTCCGACTCTATCAAACCCGTCTTCTTCGGGCGTCCTGGTCCTTGACACCGTGATAGTCACCTATCCCGGAAATTAAGCCAAGGAAGGGCCGTTTATTTTTAGGGACTACTTCGGGCTTAGATGCTTTCAGCCCTTATTAGCTGCGGCGTAGCTGCCCGGCAATGCCCTATCGGACAACCGGTAGACCAGAGGCCACGGCGCCCTGTTCCTCTCGTACTGAGGGGACCTTCCCTTCAAACGGCCAGCACTCCTGATAGATAGCATCCAACCTGTCTCACGACGGTCTAAACCCAGCTCACGTTCCCCATTAAGAGATGAGCACCCCCACCCTTGGTCGCGGTTGCACGACCAGGATGGGAAGAGCCGACAGCGAGGTAGCAAGCCTCGGGGTCGATGTGGGCTCTTGCCCGAGACAACTCTGTTATCCCCGGGGTAACTTTTTTGACAGCCCAAGCCCTTAGTACTTGGGTATTGGGGTTCGCTAGACCGTGCTTTCGCACCTGGATTCATCGCTATGTTGAATCCAGTTAAGCCAGCTTTTGCTCTTGCACTCTACGGCGGATTTCTGACCCGCCTGAGCTGACCTTTGGGCCCCGCCGATATCCTATCAGCGGGCTGCCGCCCCAGCGAAACTGCCCACCAACCGATGTCCTCCCGTAGGAGTTAGCGACACAGTTGAGGGTGGGTGGTGTCCCATGAACGCCTCCACCCGTCCCGGAGAACGGGCTTCAACAGCTCCCACCTACACTTCGCATCCTCAACCGTATCGCAACGGCAGGCTGCAGTAAAGCTCCACGGGGTCTTCGCTTCCCGTCAGGAGTCCCTGGCATATGCACCAGGTAGTAACTTCACCGGATCCCAAACAAGGACAGTAGGGCCCTCGTTACGCCATTGATGCAGGCCGACATTTAATCGGCAAGGAATTTCGCTACCTTAAGAGGGTCATGGTTACCCCCGCCGTTAACCGACGCTTGACCTGATTGTACTCAGGCTTAACGTGCCGGCACTGAGCAGGCGTCGACCTCAATACACATCCTTTCGGACTAGCTGAGACCTGTGTTTTTATTAAACAGTCGGGGCCCCCTAGTCACTGCGGCCTGCAGCTCCGTGAAGAGCGGCAGGCACCCCTTCTACCTAAGATACGGGGCCAATTTGCCGACTTCCCTTGCTTGGGTTACACCGATACGCCTAGGGCTTCTCACCCAGGGCACCTGTGTCGGTTCTAGGTACGGATACGGAGAATCCATTTCAGAACCTTTTTCACGGGCTCCAGGAATCAGCCATGTTGCCCATTCCCGACTTCATCCGGTTCTCGCCATTACGGCACTCCCTGGATTTATACGGTTGGACCGGGCGATTACCCGGCATGACTTATCCCAAAGCGTCAGGATCTGAACCTAACCTTACGGTACGTATCTCCGCAGCACGGGAATATAAACCCGTTTCCCTTTCCCTAAGTCCAAGTTAAGGCTTAGGTTAGGACCGGCTAACCCACGGCCGACGAACGTTGCCGTGGAACCCTTGCCCATTCGGCGACTAGGATTCTCACCTAGCTTTACTGCTACTGATGGCAGGATACTCTATATCGTACGGTCCACCTGACCTCACGGCCAAACTTCTGCCCATACGACATGCCTTTCTACCGGATGATGGATTTATTCAATCCATCCCCTGAGGTATCGGTGGCCGGTTTAGCCCCGTCCATCTGCGACGCCCTCGACCTCGACGGG
>CAYNOZ010000010.1:0-33704 GCA_964398955.1 uncultured Thermococci archaeon
AACCAGGAGAACTAGACCTATACCTATGGTACACACAAACAGGAAAAATACTCAAATAAACCATAAACCGGAACCAAAAACTTAAGAATTTAAAAAAAACCAACTTTAAATTAATAAAGCAAATAAACATAAACGATTAATCTAAATTCTAAATAACTTAGATTTTACATTCAATAGATGAGGCGGTGTTAATTTGGGACAGTTTCCTGAGCACGGTTTGAAGAATCAAGAGGTCTTATCAAGGATCAAAAATCGAGTTAAAGATGATTACGAATTTGATTCAGGTAAAATTTTAGGTTCTATGTGTACAGCTACTCATGATATAGCGAAAGAGGTAGCTAAAAAGTACATTGATAGAAATTTAGGAGATCCTGGTCTTCATCCTGGTGCTAAGGAGATAGAGAATGATCTAATTAATATGTTGAATGATTTAATGAATAATGAAGACGGTTCAGGAGTTGTAACTTCTGGTGGTAGCGAGGCTAATTTGTTAGCTTTAAGAACTATGAGAGATTTATCTGATGTTAGTGATCCTGAAGTTATTATTCCTAAGAGTGCTCATGTTTCATTATTGAAATCTGCTGATATTCTTGGGATAAAGGCTGTTAAGGCTGATCTTGATGATAGTTACAGAGTCGATGTTGATGATGTGAGGTCTAAGATTAATGAAAATACTGTTGGTTTGGTTGGTATTGTAGGTACTACGATCTTAGGTGCTATTGATCCTATTAGATCTTTATCCGATATTGCGTTGAATAATGATTTGTTTTTACATGTTGATTCTGCTTTAGGTGGTTTGGTAGTTCCTTTTATGGATAGAGAAGTGGTTTTTGATTTTAGGTTGCCTGGGGTTACTTCTTTAACTGTTGATCCTCATAAGATGGGGATGGCTCCGATTCCGACTGGTACTGTTCTTTTTAGAGATGAAGGGTTTGTTGAATCTATTTCTATGGAGGTACCTTACTTGGCAGGTGGGAAAACTGATCAACCTAATGTTACAGGGACTAGACCTGGTTTTAGTGCTTTAGGGGCTTGGGCTATTTTCAAGCACCTGGGTAGGGATGGTTTCAAGAGAATAGTTGATAGGAGTTTGGAAAATACTAAATGGTTGGCTTCACAAGTTGAGAGTAGTGTTGTTACTTGGCCTGAGATTAATGTTTTAGGTATTGAGGCAGATAAGCCTGAGGGTTGGAAGGTTTCTGAATATAATGATTTTATCAGGGTTGTTGTTATGCCTCATGTGCGTAAGGAGCATTTAGAGAGTTTTGTTAAGGATCTTAGGGATCAGGAGGCTCTTAGATGAATTCGGATCATCCTACTAAGGATATTAAGTTTAATAAAAGTAAAAAGTTAGAGGATAAAAAAATTATTCTCGGTATTACTGGCAGTATTGCAGCTGTTCAAGTTGTTAAATTTGCAAGAGAGTTGATTAGGCATGGTGCAGAAGTTAAAGCTGTTATGAGTGATTGGGCTAGAGATATTATTACTCCTGAATCGGTTGAGTTTGGTACCGGAAACGAAGTAATCACTGAAATCACTGGAAAAGTGGAGCATGTTCAATTAGCTGGACAAAGATCTGAAAACGCTGATCTATACTTAATATATCCCTCAACTGCAAACACAATATCTAAGATAGCTAACGGGATCGATGATACTCCTGTGACCACATTTGCAACAACAGCATTCCCTAACATGCCCATCATGATTGCTCCAGCAATGCATCAATCGATGTACGACCACGAAATTGTAAAAGAAAACATAAATAAATTGAAGGAACACGGTGTAGAATTCGTGGAACCTATAGAAGAAGAAGGAAAGGCTAAAGCTATTACAAAAGAAGAATTAACTCATAGAGTAATTAAAAAACTTTATAAAAATGATTTAAAGGATAAAAATATATTGATTACTTCAGGTCCTACGAGAGAGCATTTAGATCCGGTAAGATTCATCACTTCTGATAGCTCAGGTAAAACTGGAGTTTCTATTGCTGAGGAGGCAGATCTTAGAGGGGCTAATGTTGAACTTATTAGAGGAAAAGGATCAGAATCTACTAAAACAAGAGGAATTAATGAAAAAGAAGTGGAAACTACTGAAGAAATGCTGAAAGAAGTAAAAAAAGTAATTAAAAATAAGGATATTGATATTTGCGTATTATCAGCAGCAGTAGCTGATTTCAAACCTGAAAAAAATAATAATGATAAGATAAAATCAGGAAATGAAATAACATTAAAACTAAAACCTACACCTAAAATTCTTAAAAAAATAAAAAAACTAGATTCTGATATCAAAGTAATCGGATACAAAGCCGAACACGACATAAATGAAAAAGAATTAATAAAAGAAGCTAAAAACAAATTAGAAGAAGCAGATCTAATCGTAGCTAATGACGTCTCCGAATATGGATTCGGAACAGATAAAAATGAAGTATACTTCGTAACGAAAGAAGAAACTAAACATTTACCATTAAAATCCAAAGAAAATATCGCAGAAGATCTATGGAACTACTCCGTGGACAAAATTCTGTAAACCATAAAATAATGAGAAATATTAAGATTACTTATTATTTGAAAGTATGAAAAGAATTTTTGCATATCGAAAGTCACTTAAAAAGAGGAGATCATAACAAAACGTTTAAAGAAAGCGACAGGCAAGGGATAAGATGGACAAAAGAAGAGTAATTCTAACGATTACGATAATTCTGTTAGTTTGGTTTGGTCTTTCCTATGGTTGGTATATGCTTCAAGGACCATCGGATGGGCAAATGGATGATCAGTTTAATGGAAGCTTGAATTATCAAGGAAATATGGAGATTAAAGTTCGTAAAGACGTTTCTTTTTTTGCACCTAAAGAAGAAGGTGTAGAGGTTAGTGGAAGCTATGACCGAAATGAGATAAGAATTAGTGATGATTCTGGGAATCCTAGTGGGATATATTACGAGTACAAGGGAGATATTACAAATATTAAATTTAATGAAGGTGGAGAAGCGCTTTTAATCTATGATCCTGGGTATTATAATGTGAAGAAATCTAATAATGTTTTAACATTGAAAAAGAACTTAAGACCAACTAAACAAGGGCTAAAGGGTATTACAGTTACCCAAAATGAAATTGTGATTGATAATTGGTTATTTAATCTAATTAGAAAAAGTTTGTGGACTATTTTTATGATCGTAATAGGAATTGTAGGATACTTAATTGTTAAAGAATTATAATTGAGGTAGATAAAATGAGTGATAATGAAAAATTAGTAGTTATTGGAGGAGACGCCGCAGGGATGAGCTGCGCTAGTCAAGCTAAAAGAAAAGGAGAAAACATAGATGTTACAGTATTCGAAAAAGGACAATACGTTTCTTATGGAGCTTGCGGAATCCCATATTACGTGGAAGGATACATTAAGAATGTGGATGACTTAGTGCACATGTCTCCAGATAAATTTAGGGAAAGAAGAAATCTAGACGTTAGGATAGGGCATGAAGTAACTGAAATTAAACCCGATGAAAAGAAAGTAGTCGTGGAAACAGATTCAGAAGAATTTGAAGAAGAATACGACAAATTAATGATATCTACTGGTGCAAGACCAATAAAACCTCCATTCGAAGGTGTTGAATTAGATGGTGTTCATACAGTAGGTGGATTACCGGATGGAAAGAAAATTAAAGACGAAATTAACAATGACAGTGTAGAAAATGTCGGAGTAGTAGGTGGAGGATATATAGGAATAGAAATGACCGAAGCCTTCGCAGAAAATGATTTAAATGTAAAAATGTTCGAAATGAAGCCCAGAGTCTTTCCAACCCTTGAACCTGAAATGTCAGAAATGGTTCAAGACAAACTAATAGACAAAGGAGTTGAAGTTCACACAAATACAGCCCTAAAATCTTTGAAAGGTGACGGAAAAGTAGAGACACTAATAACCGAAGCAGGTGAAGAATTTGATGTGGACCTAGTAGTCCTAGCACTAGGAATCCAACCTAATTCAGAACTAGCTAAAGAAGCAGGAATCGAAACAGGAATTCAAGACTCAATAGTTACAGACGAATACATGAGAACAAACAAAGAAGACATATACGCAGCAGGAGACTGCGCCCAAACAAAACACATAGTAACAGAAGAACCAACATACATCCCATTAGCTCTCACTGCTAATAAAATGGGAATGTTAGCAGGAAAACACATCGCAGGTATAGAAGATCCATTCAAAGGAGTTGCAGGAACATCAATAACAAGAGCCTTCAATATCGAAGTAGGAAGAACCGGCCTCTCAAAGAAAGAAGCTGAAGAAAAAGGATACGACGTAGTAAAATCAACCATAAAAGCAAGAAGCAAAGCAGGTTACTGTCCAGGATCAAAAACCATAAAAATCTCATACATAATGGAAGAAGGAACAGGAAAAATGCTAGGAGCTCAAATAGTAGGTGAAGGAGTTGGAAAAAGAATAGACGTAGTAGCAACAGCACTAAACTCAGGATACACCGTACATGATATGCTAGACCTAGACCTCTCCTACGCACCACCATTCGACCCAGTCTGGGACCCTGTACTAAAAGCAGCAAGAGTAGCCTCAAAGAAAGTTTAACCAAACATCTCTATTTCCCTTTTTTCTAAACTTCTATACATCTATTTCTTCAAGAGAGTAATAAAATGAAAAAATACCTATTTTACCTATCCGGAGAACATCCCACATTACCAAGCTCAGAAGTTAAAGGAGTTCTAGACTTACTAAACCTACAATACAAGATAAAAAAAATAGAAAACCAAATAATGATAACAGAAATATCTAACTGGTCACCTAAAATAACTAAAAGACTTGCACTCACTCACAGAATAACCAAAATTCTAGGACAAGGAAAAAAATTAAAAGAAGCAATAAAGAATTCAAAATTAAATTTTAAAGGAACTTACTCCGTAAGAACAATAAAAAGAAGTTCAGAACTTGAAGCAAAAGCAGGAAAACTAATACAAAAAAATAATTCAAATAAATTAGAAGTAGACCTTGAAAACCCGGAACACAAAATTCTCATTTTTTACTCAAAAAAAAATAAAGAATACTACATAACCAAACTTATCAAAAAAATTGACCGAGGACAATTCGAAGAAAGAAGAGCACATCTTAGACCTTACCAACACCCATCATCATTACATCCAAGAATATCCAGAGCCCTAATAAACATAGCAAGAACCGCTGAAAACGAACCAGTACTAGATCCAATGGTTGGAACAGCAGGAATTCTAATAGAAGCAGGCCTCCTAGGACATAAATGCTATGGATTAGACATAGAAGAAAAAATGATTAGAGGAGCAAGAAAAAATTTGAAAAAATATGTTCAGAATTCACTAATACATCTTAAAATTGGAGATGCTAGAGAATTAGAAAAAAACTATAAAAGAAAATTCAAAGCAATTATCACAGACCCTCCATATGGAATATCCACAACAACAGGAAATTCATCCAGAGAAGAACTTTACGAAGAAGTTTTAAACAGCATATACAAAATTTTATCACAAAAAGGATACTTAGTAATACTATTCCCATCAGATTACAAATTCAAATCAAAAAAATATGAAATAATAGAAACCCATAAACAAAGAGTACATAAAACCCTATCCCGCACTTTCTACGTACTAAAGAAAAAAAATTAAAATTTAAAATACAAAATTCAACAAATAACAATCCTATTTAAAAATCATTTAAAGAGAGTGAAAAAATGCATTGGGCTGATAGAACAGTTACTTGGTTAAAAAACAAAAAAGATAAGGAAAAATATATTTGCTCATCAGGAGTTTCTCCTTCAGGACATTGCCACATAGGCCACTTAAGAGAAGCTTTAACCTCAAACCTGGTAAAAGAATCCTTACAAGACGATGGATTTAATTCAGAACACATCCATATCTGGGATGACTATGACAGATTCCGTAAAGTTCCTGAAAATGTTCCAGACGAATATGAAAAGTATATCGGAATGCCTCTATGTGACGTACCTGACCCCGACGGATGTCACGACTCTTACGCAGAACACTTCATGGACCCATTTCAAGAAGAATTAAAAAAAATTGGAATGGAACCAAAATTTATCAGAGCAAGTGAGAACTACAGAAACGGAGAGTACACAGAAAGAATAGAGGAAGCAATAAATAAAAAAGACGAAATTAGAAAAACTCTAAATGAATATCGAAAAGAACCCTTAGAAGAAGATTGGTGGCCTATCCAAGTTTACTGCGAAGAATGTGGAAAAGACTTTACGAACATTATTGAATACGATGAAGAAAACAAAGAAGTAAAATACGAATGCGAATGTGGACATGAAGCAAAAACAGACTTAAAAGGAAACGTAAAAATGCGTTGGAGAGTGGATTGGCCAGCCCGATGGAAACACTTTGGAGTAGACTACGAACCAGCCGGCAAAGAACATCACGCAGCAGGAGGATCCTGGGACACCGGAAAAGAAATTTCAAAAGTATTTGACTACGACCCACCAATCAGCATCGCATACGAATTCGTGTTCCTAAAAGGCAAAGAAGGGAAGATGTCCTCATCAGAAGGAGACGTCTTACTAGTAAAAGACCTACTCAAAGTCATGGAACCAGAAGTACTAAGATATTTATACAGTAAAAGCCGTCCAAAAAGCGAATTATGGCTGGATCTAGGTCTTGGATTGCTAGACTCCTACGATCACTTCGATGATCTAGAAGAAAGCTACTTCGAAGAAGACATAGACCAAGAAGATAAAAGAGTGTACGAACACTCAAGAATCGAAATACCTGAAAACAAACCAGCCCACCCCCCATACAGATTCTTAGCCACATTAGTACAAATTCCAAACCTAGAGATGGATAGAATAACAGAAATACTCCAAAACAATGACCACTTCCCCAAAGACCCAAGCGAAAAAGACATTAAAAAACTAGAGAAAAGATTAAATCTAGCTAGCAACTGGATTAAAGAATACGCACCAGACTCAGTTAAATTCAAAATAAGAGAAAATCCACCCAAAGTCAATATAACCAAAAAACAAGGAAAATTCCTAGGAATACTATCAGAAGACATAAAAACGAAAGACTGGAAACCCGTAGACCTACATAACAGAATATACAACCTATCCAGAGACGAACTAGAATTAGAACCTAAAAAAGCATTCGAATCCATCTACAAAGTACTACTAGGAGAAAACGAAGGACCAAGAGCAGCCAAATTCATACTAAGTCTTGAAGAAGACTTCGTAGTAAACAGATTCGAAGAATTCTCCGAAGAATAGAAAAATATAATCTTACTCTTCCTTTTTTCTTTAAGAAGAATATATATCAAATCGAATTCAGGATTCAATCACTGCATCTAATTTCATCAATAAAGAATTATTGTCAAAGTCAGTGAGGCTTCACCCATCATACTGAAGATGAAAAATGCAAATTTATTTAAATTCAACTTGAGAAGACTCGTTAAGTCCGGCTAAATGCTGAATTTTAGTAGGATTGGCTGGCGGAGCTGTAAGCAATTCGAGTTCGAAATAAATTCTAAAATGGAAGTTCCCAATATCGGAAGGAAAAACTAGAAAGTTCGGTTTTCAGAACCTCTCTTCTTTATAGGAGAGGGAGAAGTCAGTTATAACTTAATTTACAATCTTTAATAAGAATAGTTGGTGTTAAAATGGCAAATGTTATAGTTAATGGAGTAGGAACTATAGGTAAAAGAGTTGCATATTCTGTTCTGGATCAAGATGATATGAACCTGGTTGGAGTTTCTAGTACCATCCCTAAATCTATTTTGTTAAACCTTAATAAGAATGGTTTTCTGAAAGACGTGGATTTATATGCATCACAGGAAGAACATATTGATAATTTAGAGCAGTCTGGATTAGAAGTTAAAGGTTCAATGCCTAAATTACTCGAAGAAGGAAAAGTTGATGTGGTAGTTGACAGTACACCACCAGGGATTGATGAGAAATTTAAGAAAATATATGAAGATAAAGGAGTGAAAGCAATATTCCAAGGAGGAGCTGACAAAAAATTAGTCGATACTTCATTCTCTACATTGGCGAATTATGAGGATGCAGTTGGAGAAGATTATGTTAAGGTAGTTTCATGTAATACAACTTCACTTGCTCGAACAGTTTCTCAAGTGGATAGAAAGTTCGGGGTTGAGGGTGGATCCGTATCCTTGGTAAGGAGAGGAGGAGATCCGCATCAAGAAGATAGAGGTCCGATTAACGCAATTGTACCAGTCCCTCATGTCCCCTCACATCACGGAGTTGATCTTCAAGAAGTTTTGGAAGATGTTAAGCTGGATACCTTAGCTGTGAAGGTTCCAACAACTTTAGCTCATGTTCATATGGTATCTTTAGATATTGAGAAAGATATTAGCAGAGAAGATGTTTTAGAAACATTTGAAGAAACTCCAAGAACTAAATTGTTTTCAGCAGAAGAAGGTTACACCTCAACTGCAAAAATAATGGAAGCGGCTAGAGATCTTAATAGGCCAAGATCTGATTTGCCTGAAGTAGGTATTTGGAAAGAAACTGTTAGTGTTAAAGGTAGTAAACTTTATTGGATTCATTTGGTGCACCAAGAAAGTATAGTAGCTCCTGAAAATATAGATGCAATTAGAGCTATGATGGATATGGCTGATAAAGAGGAAACTATTAAGAAAACTGATAAAACAATGCCTTACTAATTTTTTTAATTTTTCCATTATTTTATTACTTTTACATTACTTCTAAGGGAATATACTTTTTTAAGAAGTGGTGGAATAGGTAAAAAAAATTTTAGTTCATAATATTTTTTGATGTTGATAAGTTAGTTTTTTATGATTCTGATTCTTTAAGTTATGGAGGAAGATATTATGGTGCTGGGATCTTTAGGCGAGAATTTGCGTGAATCTCTGAGGAAAATTGCGAGATCAAGTTCGGTAGATGAGAAACTTGTTAAGGAAGTTGTTAAGGATATTCAAAGAAACTTAATATCTGCTGATGTTGAAGTAGATTTGGTATTAGATTTAACTGAAAGAATAAAAGAACGTGCTATGGATAAGGATTTGCCTAAAGGAGTTTCTAGAAGAGAACATACTATTAAGGTTGTTTATGAGGAGATCTCCGGAATTTTAGGTGAAGAATCTAAGGAAATAGAAATTGAGAAAAAACCAACTGTAATTCTGATGGTTGGAATACAGGGATCAGGTAAAACTACATCAACTGTTAAGCTTTCAAATTTATTCAGAAAGAAAGGTAGGAAAGTTGGAGTGGTCTGTGCAGATACTTACAGACCTGGAGCCTATGATCAGATTTCACAGCTTTCAGATAAAGTGAACGTCGACTTATACGGAGATCCTGAATCTGAAAAGGCTGAAAAAGTAGCTAAAGAAGGATTAAATCATTTTAAGAACGAAGATAAGGAAGCAATAATAATTGACACCGCTGGTAGACATAAAGATGAAAAAGGATTAATTGAAGAAATGAAAAGAATCTCTTCAGCAGTAGACCCAGACGAAGTAATACTAGTAATAGACGGAACCATCGGACAAGAAGCAAAATCACAGGCAAGAGCCTTCGACAACGCAACAGAACTAGGATCAATAATAGTAACCAAACTAGATAGCTCAGCAAAAGGTGGAGGGGCCTTATCAGCCGTATCAGAAACAGGCGCACCAATCAAATATATCGGAACAGGAGAAACACTAGACGACCTGAAAAAATTCGACCCAAAACGCTTCGTATCAAGACTACTAGGAATGGGAGACATAGAAGGACTACTAGAAAAAGTAGAAGAAGCCGAAGTCGAAGAACAAATGGACGAAAAAGACATGGAAAGAATGATGCAAGGAGACTTCACCCTAAAAGACATGTACAAACAAATGGAAATGATGAATAACATGGGAAGCCTCGACAAAATAATGGACATGATCCCTGGAATGGGACTATCAATGCCACAAGACGCCATGGAATTCGGCGAAGAAAAAATGAACAACTTCAAAATTATAATGGACTCAATGACAGACGAAGAACTAGAAAAACCTAAAAAAATAAACTCATCAAGAAGAAAAAGAATAGCAAAAGGATCAGGCAAAAACGAAGAAGAAATAAAAGAACTAATAAGCCAATACAACTCAACCAAAAAAATGCTCAAAAACCTTGATAAAAGAAAAATGGGTAAACTAGGGAAAATGTTTAACGGAAATAGAGGAGGAGGAGGCCCAGGAAACCTATTCGGCTAAAAAATTAATCTCTTCCCTATACCTCCTTGGCAACCAAATCAAAACCAAACCCAAAACCAACACCAATTTCTTCCATAAAGGCATCAACCCCCAAATCATTGAATAATATTCATCCTTAACTTCCCACATCCTATCTAAAGTTTCCCTAACATTAGGAAACCTCCAATCCTCACCCTCCTTAACCGACGCCTCAGGAACCTCATACCTAGTCAACTCCTTATCAGGATAAGATACCCACCAATGAAACAATGACATATGCAACTCGTAATCAATCCCTTTCTCCTCTAAAATAGAAGCTAAAAGTATAGCCCTAGATTTACAGTCCCCCCTACCTTTTTCCAGTATCTCCTCAGGAGTAGGTACATACCAAAAAACACCATAAGTGCCAAAATCATACTCATATTCAATCCGACTATTAACCCAACTCTCAATCTCCGAAGGATGATCAGGAATGCTTGAAACATTATTAATAGAATCAGACTTAATAGGAGGATTCTGAACCCTGTAAACATCTTTAAATATAACTAATGGAGTAGTAAAAAGAACAAAAATCACTAAAATAATCGTTGCTATAAACCTTTTCATCTTATGATCAAAAACAAATTCAACATATAACTATTTTTCTCTACCAATCAAGATCCCGCCTAGGTAAACAGGTATACACTTTTACTACGGAGTTTTTTTAATTAAACTTAAAGTTGATAAAATCGTAAAAATTGAAGTTATGTTACCTTAAATTTTCTTTCATTACAATACCGAAATTCATTAGGAAAAAAGATAAAAATGTTAATCCTAATTTAGTATGGTGTATTTAATGGGAGGAGAAGGTGCGGAAACTGGGGTTGAAATGTCTTCTTTTGAGAAAAAACCGGTTAGAGTTAAAGAAGTGGAAATGTTGGCCATTGATAAGATTAAACCTCATGAAGAGGTTGATAATGACGAAATGGAAAGCTTTAAGAAAAGTTTAAATGATAAGGGCATATTTTATAAACCTATTTTGGTTGCTAAAATGGATGAAGAAAATTATATGATAGTAGACGGTACTCATAGATGGGCTGGATTAAAAGATATGGGTGCGGAAAAAATCCCTGGAATCGTTTTAGACTATCATGACGATTCAGAAGTGAAACTTTACGCTTGGTATCCTATTACTGATGAACCGATTGATAAGATTTTATCTATTCTTGAAGATGTGGAAGAGGCTGAGTTTGAAGAGTTGAGTAGGGATGAGGCTTTGGAGAGAGTTGATGAGAGTGAGTTTATTTTAACTGATGATGAGAAATCATTTTTAGTTAAAGGTAATCATAGGGCAATGTTTATGGCGTTAGTAGATGAAGGTGTTTCGTTTACTTATGCTGATGAGAAGGAAAAGGCTCTTGAAATGGCTGAAAAAGAGGGTAAAACCTGTTTGATTCGTAGAACTCCTGAAAAAGAAGAAGTTCTTGATACAGTTTCGAAAGGTAATTACATGCCTCCAAAAGGTACTAGACACTGGTTACCGTATAAATATCCGCATATATACTTTAAAACGGAGGAACTAGTATGAATAAAGTAGATATTGAAATAGAAGTCGATGAATCTTTCTACGACTCAGTCGTAAAAAAGGTTAGTAAGAAACTTAATAAGGATAGGGAAGAAGTAGAATACGGATTGAAATTTTTAATAGCTAGGAAATTCTCAGAGGATCTTAGGGAGTTAAAAAGTGATGATGCATCAGAGGAATTATTAAATGATTTAGAACTTGCAATTCTTCATTCCAAACAAGAAAAGTGAATTTGATTATTATTTCTTCTTCAAGTTTTTTAGATTCTTTTTGAGTTAGTTTTTTAATCTTTTTTTAGTTGATTTATTTGATTTTGTAGGTATTTTGATTTATTATTATTATCTCAAGAGAAAGTTTTTAATGTATTTTTATTTATTGGTATTTGATATTATGATCCTTTCAGATGTGGATATTAAGAGGAATATTGCAGAGGGCAGGATTAGGATTGATCCTATTGAGGATGAGAGAGAGGTTCCAGAAGAATATCAGATTCAACCGGCTTCAGTTGATCTTAAGTTAGGTAAGGAGTTTAAGGTTCAGAATAATACTCAGAAGGGTTTTGTAGGTCTTGAAGAAGCGCAGGAGGATCTTTTGAGGGAGGTTGATGTTGGTGAAGATGGTGAGTTTGTTTTGCAACCTGGAAAATTTGTTTTAGCTAGAACAAGGGAGTTTATTGCCGTTCCAGGCGATATTACTGCTTTTATTGAGGGTAGATCGAGTATTGGTAGGAAAGGATTGTTTGTTGAAAATGCAGGTTGGGTTGATCCAGGATTTGAAGGAACTATTACTTTGGAACTTATGAATGCTGGAAATCTGCCGATTAAGTTGAAGCCTGGTGTGAGGATTTGTCAGGTTGTTTTTGCTGAGTTAACTTCTCCTAGTGAGGAACCTTATGATAAGAAGGAAGATTCTAAGTATCAAGGGCAGATAAGACCTGCTGGTAGTAGGATACATGAAGATTTAGAATTTAAGGAAGATTCATAATTTAATGTCTGAGTTGATTTTATCTAGATAGAGGTTTATGTCTTCCTTTAATTGGTAATCTTTAAATATTCTTTCTTTTTCCTCTAGTTTGTCTTTGAAGTCTTCTTTTATTATCATAGACCCTTCTAGTTTTCTATTTGCTGATTTAATTTCTTTTTCAACTGATCTACCTTCCTTGGTTCCTATTATTTCTAATGGGAACTTAGTTATAGCGTCGCTTCCTGCAGCCATGAGTGGTCCTAACATTGGTATTTTATCTGTCCAGATCCCTGTGAATATATCTAAATTGGGGAAATTGATTCTTGTTTGAGATACAACGTATGCGTAGTAGAGTGATGTTGGGAATGGGAAGTCTTCATAAATTGTTCCTTCCTGTGGGTTTAATGAATAAAAAGTAATTCGGTCAAGTTCCAATTCTTTGATTAAATCTATTAATGTGTTTAAATCTTCTATTGTTTCTCCTAGACCTAGTATAATTGTTATACCGGTTTTTAGTCCTACTGATTTTGCTTCCTTTAACATTTCTATAGTTTTGTCTAAGGGTTTTTGAGGGGCTACACTTTTGTGTAAGGTGGGATTTACTGTTTCTATAGACCCTACAACTCCTTCTATGTTTTCAAGATTATTTGGTATTCCTCCAGTATTTAACCAGATATCATGTAACTTTGAAACCTGTTTTACTACTTCTTCTAATCTTTCTCCACTGTATCCGTATCCTGAGGTTAGAAATTCTAATTCCCAACCGAGAGCATCTGTTATTATTGATTCAGTTAATACGGATTTTACTCTTCGAATTGCTAGAGGTTCGGCTTCTTGAGTGCTCATGTAGCAGAATTTACAATTAGCTAATTCACAATGCCATGATAAAAAGATAGCTCTTTCTATCTTCGCTTTTCTTCCACGGTTCTTAATATGTATATTATTTGATTTTTTAATTGATTCTAGAATTTTTGGTACAGTTAACTCAGAGTTCGACATCCTTAATTTTTCCTCCAATTTTTCTAATTTTTTCTTCCTCGATTTCAGTTACATTCAGTTTTTTTAGTTCTATTGAGTATCCTTTTCTGTTGAATCTTTCATATAATGGGCATTTTGTGATAAAGCTTTTGTTCATATCTGTTCTGAGGCTTTTATATAATGGGTCGGGGTTTTTGTCGGATAATATTCCTACTGATAAGTTTTTTCTGTTTCTGTGGACTATTTCTATGTTTTCTGATGTGAGTTCTTCTTTCAGGATTTTTGAGTATTTGAATATTGTGTTCAATACTTTTTCCCTTTCTTTAAGTTCTATGTCTATAGCTTTTAAGTTGAAAGGATGTATTTTTCCTGTGCTAAGTATTGGTTTTATTTTTTGGTAAAATTGATCCTTGCAACCTATTATTCCTCCTGATACTCCGTTTACTACTTTTGGAGAACCGAAGCTGGCTAATATTATATCTCCAGTTCCGTCAAAGTATCCTGAGCTTGAGTCATTTATCATCGTTGTTTTTTCAGGTATCATTTCTTCTATTTTTTCCATGTTGTTTTTTCCTACGTATCCGGGGAAGTTTGGAACGATGACGGCTAGAGTTTTGTTTGGTATGTTTAGTTTTTTTATTATTCCGAGATCTGTTTCGTATTTCTCTGTTTTTAGGTTTAGTTCTTCTGCGATTGATTTGTATCCTGACCATCCTCCTTGGTCGGGGATCAGTATTTTTTCTTTGTTTGGGTTTTCTTTTTTGAGTTGTCTTAGTGATGTGAATAGTCCAAACATGAAGCTTGGTATTGGTGCGGCTTTTTCTGTTTTAATTTGTTTTTTTACTGTGTCTTTTATTCTGTTGTATGATGGGTATGATTTCCAGTTTTCGGTGTTTTCTATTTTTTTGAGGAGGTTGTTCTGGTTTTTTATTTTTTTATAGATTCTTGATTTTCTGTGTGGAAGATTCATCATTTATGACCTCTCTTTAAACCTTTTGTTTAAAAATTATTCATATTGTTTAAATTAATTCAGATATAATCAAATATCTTTCCAAACCCTTATTAATTAATCCTTTTCTATATGTTTGGGGATGTTAATGAGATCTCGCGTGACAGTGGGGATTTACACATTCATAGCATATTTAGTATTAACAGCAAGTACAGGTAACTATTGGTTGTGGCCAGCGGGCGAAATTCTTGCAGGACTAATACTTACAGGTATAGTAATGTTAATTGCACCCAGATTTCTCGATAATATCAAAGGCAGTGAATATCTTCTAAACCCTAAAAGAGTTCTATTGTTCATTATTTACCTAGCAGATTTCTTCTACGAAATGGCTAAAGCCAATTTAGATGTAGCATATAGAGTAATAACTGGAAAAATAAATCCAGGAATAGTAAAAGTAGAAACTGGATTTGAGAAAGATACCTCCGTAACAATGTTAGCTAATTCAATTACTTTGACTCCAGGTACCTTAACGGTTGAAGAGGAAAATGGTGATCTTTTCGTTCACTGGATAAATGTTGAAGATAAGGAACCAGACCCTGAACAGGTCTGTGGAAAATTTCCCGAATGGAGTCGGAGGGTCGCTGAATGATAATAAAGAATCCCTTCCTAATTGCCGTTGGGATTATCGGAATTTTCATGTTAATTTCATTCTTAAGAGTTTTATTAGGGCCAAAAGCCCCTGATAGAGTAGTGGGACTGGATACGCTAAATACTATGGTAGTAGGATCTATGATACTGTTAGGAGCAGCCTATGATGAATCAATTTACATCGATGTAGGAATTGTATACGCCTTACTATCCTTTGTAGCAACTTTATATATATCGAAGTACTTGGAGGGATCTGCATGAACATTTTAATTTATATCTTCCTTGGAATAGGACTGATTTTCAATGGATTAGCAGCAGTAGGCCTCCACAGATTTCCAGATATTTACACAAGGTTACATGCAGGAACAAAGTGCACTACTTTCGGATCAATATTTTTAGTTTTAGCAGTAGTTGTGTACTCTTTAACTCAAGGAGGACCATCAAAAGTTGTCTTGGCACTGCATTCACTTGCAGCACTAGCCGCCCTGTTACTTTCAAATCCTACAGGAGCACACGCAATTTCAAGAGGAGCTCATAAAAGCGGTTATAAACCAGTGAAAGCTGTTGTAGATAAAATTGAGGAGGCTAAAAAATGATAGAATTTCAATACTTCCAATTTATCCAAGGAATAATATTGGTAGTGATGATAATCGGAAGTTACCTAGCTCTAAAATTTGAAGATTTAATCTCAGCAGTAATAGCCCTAGCTTCTATGAGTCTATTACTATCACTTGAATTCTACTTATTACAGGCACCAGATGTTGCCATCGCAGAAGCTGGAATTGGAGCCGGATTAACTACTGCAATATATGTTCTCGCAATTAGAAAGACGGAGAGGTGGGTTGAATGAGAAAAGAGTTAGGTTATTTAGTACTTGCTATATTTTTCGCATACTTGCTACTTGGAGCAGCCCAAATGAGGCCATTCGGAAATCCTGACCATATGGATATGGATCAATACATGATTGATAATGGTCAAGAGGAAACAGCCGCCAATAACATAGTCACTTCAGTCGTATTTGATTACAGAGCTTTTGATACATTAGGAGAAGCTACTGTACTATTTACAGCAGTTGCAGGAGTGCTAAGCGTTCTAAGAGCGCATAAAAAATCAAGTGGTGGTTCGGATGGATGAAATGTCTAAAATAGTTAAAACTATTAGTGGGCTCGTTTATCCACTTGTCCTAATATATGGTTTTTACATCATACTTCATGGGCATTTAACTCCAGGTGGAGGTTTTCAAGGAGGAGCAATTGTTGCAACTGCATTTGCTCTAATAATAGTAGCTTATGGATCAGAAAAATCTGAAGGATTCTTTAGTGAAAAATTAATGTCTATTCTAGAAAGCATTGGAGGATTAGGATTTGTTTCAATAGGATTACTGGGTTTAGGAACAGTTTTCCTGTCAAATTTTTTGATTGGAACACCTATATTCGGACAAGTTCCACCAACTGGTCCAAATACTGGGATACTGAATTCAGGAGGCATACTCCCTCCCCTGAACATATTCGTTGGATTAAAAGTTTTAGCAGGACTAGGTTCGATTGTACTAGCATTCGCAACCTGGGAGGCTGAAAAATGAATCTTCTAACCAACTTACCTTTTGTTGCCGTAGCATTAATGCTTTTAATAGGGTTCTACGGTGTTATATTTAAGAAAAATTTAATTAAAATTGCAATAGGAGTAACTATAATTCAATCTGCTGTAAATCTGTTTCTAGTATCACTAGGATATTTAAAAGGCGGTATTGCCCCGGTTTACACTTTAGCTTCACAAGAAAAAATGGTAGCCCCAACAGTTCAAGCCTTGACACTAACTAGCATTGTTATAGGACTAGCAGTGACTGCATTAATGTTAGCCTTGATTGTAAGAATATACCAGCATTATGACAGTATTGATTCAGATGACGTCAGGAGGTTGAAAGGATGATGGAACATGTTCCAATACTAGCGATCGCAATTCCTTTATTAGCAGCTTTTGCCACTCCTCTAGTAGGTAAGATAGATAAAAAGTTGAGGAATATTTGGGCAATAGCAGGTCTTGGAGTCGGATTAGGACTTATTATACTAACATTTAGTGAAGTTATAAACTCAGGAATTATAACTTATACTTTAGGAGCATCAAATCCTAGTCAAGCAGTTCCCTCAGGTTGGAATGTTCCAATAAGAATAGTATTAGAAATAGACGGAATGGGAGCGTTTGCAGCTTTAGGTATGGGTATCACAACATTCATAGCATCTATCTACTCATGGAGTTTCTTCGATGATGAAGAATCCGGTTTAGACAGATTTTACACCCTTCTATTATTGCTTGGGGCAGGAGGAACAGGATTAGCATTTACAGGTGACCTATTCAACTTGTTTGTCTGGCTAGAAGTTTCATCAATTGCAGCCACTGGTTTAGTTGCATTCTGGAGTTACAGAGGAACTCCAAACGAAGCAGGATTTAAATTCATCCTAATTAGTGCAATAGGATCAATAATGGTATTAATGGCTGTAGGAATATTCTACGGACAATATAACGCATTAAATATTGGAATGATAGCGCAAAGAATGATGAACACAGGATTCACCAGCTTAGACAAAATAGCACTCGTAATGCTAGTCGGAGCCTTCGGAATGAAATGTGGTGCAGTTCCAATGCACATGTGGATACCTGACGCATACGCAGAGTCACCCGCACCAATAAGCATGGTCATGGTAACAACCAGCCAACTATCACTATACGGACTATTCCGAGTATCATTCACATTATTCGGACTAAATCTGGAAGGAACCAGCTTAGGATGGGTAATAATAATCTTCGGACTACTAACTATGTTCGTGGGAGTAACCATGGCACTAATCCAGAAAAAAGTAAAAAGACTAATGGCATACCACGCCGTTTCCCAGACAGGATACATGTTACTAGGTGTAGGAGTAGGACTAGTAGCACTAAAATCAGGAACAATAGAAGGATATGGATTAACAGCCATGCAAGGCGGAATTTTCCACATAATAAACCACGCAATGTACAAAGGACTACTATTCTTAACCGCTGGAGCATTAATATATAAAACAGGAACTAAAAACCTAAACAAAATGGGAGGACTAGCTAGAGAAATGCCACTAACAACAATAGCCTTCGTTATAGGAGCCGCCGCAATAGCAGGACTTCCACCATTCAACGGATTCGCATCAAAACTACTAATATACGAATCAGTATACAAACTAAGCCCATTCCTAACAGCAGTAGCAATGGTAGTAAGCGTCCTAACACTTGCCTCATTCGTTAAAATATTCCAAAGCGCATTCCTAGGACCGGAAAAACCCAGCTTCAAGGGAATAGGGGAAGTACCCACAAGTATGAAGATATCAATGGTAGTACTATCCATCCTAGTAGTATTATTTGGAATATTCCCAGACATAATAGTAAACACCATAGTTGAACCAGCAGCTAACGCACTAATTAATCAATTTGACTACATAGGAGGGGTTCTATGATCGGAGAATTATTAACAGGTAGCGGATATTGGAATCCGATAATTTGGCTAATAGCATTCATAATATTAGATATAATTGCCTACTTAATCTGGAAAGTAGGTAAAGGAGATTACAAACCAGAAGGAGAAGGAGGAATGCCTTTCCTATCCGGAAACCCCGAAATATCAAAAGATGCATCACATGTAAAAGCAGATAACATATACTGGGGTCTCAAAGAAGCACTCCACCCATACTACGATAAAATGAAAGATATGCATAATGGAAGAGCCAATGACTACATACTATGGATGATAGGTGTAACTGCTCTGCTCTTCATATTGATGGTGAGATAATGAAGTTATCTAAAAGTTTTGACAAATCACTTTGGGCTTTCCATTTCAACGCAGGATCTTGCAATGGATGCGATATTGAAATATTAGCCGCTTTAACATCGAGGTATGATGTGGAAAGATTTGGAATAAAGTTAGTAGGTACTCCTCGACACGCTGATGTTTTACTGGTAACCGGACCGGTCACCAAACCGTTCAAAGATACATTATTAAGAGTTTATGATCAAACCCCTGACCCTAAAGCTGTTGTAGTAGTGGGAAACTGTGGAAGCACCGGCCATATCTTCCATGAGTCTTATAATATTGAAGGACCGGTAGATGAACTAATTCCAGTCGATGTTTACGTTCCTGGTTGTGCGGCAAGGCCTGAAGCAATTATTTATGGAGTCGTAAAAGCTTGGGAGAAATTAGAAAAGTTAAGAAAGGGTGAGGAAGTAGAAGATGAACCAGTAACTGTTTCCGAAGAAGAAGCTAAGGAGGCAATAGAATGACTTTCGGTTCAATAGTAGAACGTAAAGAGCCTGAAAAAATTGTAGATGAAATCAGAGAAGAATTTAGAGAAGCAGAAGCAACCTTGAAGAAAAGAGAAGAAGGAGTAACAAAGAAAGTGCAGAACAAAATCTGGGTAAACGTGAAAAAGAAGAATTTAAGGAACTTCATCAACTTTTTAGAGCAAAATTATCAATACCCTCACTTTACCGTAATAGTTGGAAATGATGAAGGAGATCAAATAGCTATCAGATACCACCTATCCTTGTATCATGAAGAGAAATACGGTGAAATTTCTATAATGTTGGAAATTGACGTATCAAAAGATGACTTAGTTCTGCCAACTATCACTGATTTAATACCTGGAGCCCTAACTGCGGAAAGAGAAATTCAAGAAATGTTCGGAATTGAAGTAGAAGATATTCCAGATGATAGACATATTTATCTACCTTATAATCAACCTGATAACGAATATCCATGGAGAAAAGATGAAAAAGGACCTGAGATGGTTGATCTTTACGAAAAAGATAAGAATACGAGTGAAGATCTTAATTTATACTCTAAAGAAAAAATTGAGGAGTTTAATGAAGAGGAAGAAGAGGAAGGAGAAGGAGAGGAGGAAGAAGAAAGAAAGTACGTTATTGATCCGGATAAATGTGTAGGTTGTACTCAATGTGTTCCTGAGTGTCCTGTGGAAGCGATAAGCGGGAAATCTGGAGAGCCTCATACAATTGATCGTGATAAATGTATAGCATGCGGGGTTTGTGCAGATGTTTGTCCAGTAAACGCTATCAGTAAGGAGGGTGAGGATAATGAATAATGAAGATAAAGATAATATTGAATTTAACCAATCCAATGAATTTAATAAGGATAAAGAGACTATTAAGTTCGATCAATGCAATGATCTTACAAAATTAGATAAGGGAGAATATTCTTACTCAGTGCCTGTAGGACCGACTAATGTAGCCTTGCATGAACCAATAAGATTTTTCTTCGAAGTAGAAGGGGAAATTGTTAGAGATGTTGATATTAAACCTGGTTGGGTTCATAGGGGAATAGAAAAGATAGCTACAAAGAGAAATGCTGTTCAAATCGCTCCTTTAGTGCAAAGAGTATGCGGTATTTGTTCCACATCACACCCTTACGCTTATACTAGAGCTATGGAAGATGCAGCTGATATAAAGGTTCCTGAAAGAGCTCAATATATTAGAGCAATAACTGAGGAACTTGAAAGAATACATTCTCATATGCTTTGGGCAGGATCAACCGCTCATGAAATGGGATTCGAATCACTTTTCTACTATATATGGAAAGAAAGAGAAGAAGTAATGGATGCCTTAGAAGCTCTTAGCGGGAATAGAGTTACTTATGAGATGTTTATAGTAGGTGGAGTAAGACGAGATATAAACGATTATAGAGAAAAAAACATTAGAAAAGCAATCAAACACTACGAAGAAATACTTGAAAAAGTAAATGACACCATGCTAGACGATCCTTCAGTAAAAATGAGAACAAGAGATATAGGTATCTTAAACAGAGAAAATGCAATAAAATTAGCAGCCCAAGGCCCAACAGCCAGAGGAACAAGCATAGATAGAGATGTAAGAAAAGATCAAGCACACTCCGCATACGCAGACATTGACTTCGAACCGATCACACCAGACAGACTATTAGGAGAAACCAGAGGAGATTGCTTCGACAGATTACTAGTAAGACTAAGAGAAGTTGAACAATCAGTAAACCTCATAAAAACCTTCCTAGATGACCTCCCAGAAGGAAAAACAATGGCACATGACAACATGAACCTCTTACTATCTGACATAGAATCATCAGAAGGAGAAGGAATAGGAAGAATAGAAGCACCAAGAGGAGAATTACTATACTACGTAAACCTAGAAGAAGGAAAAGAAGAACCATCAGCCTTCAAAATAAGAACACCAACCTACGGAAATCTAATGTCGCTAATACCAATGTTCATGGGAGACCAAATAGCAGACATACCCGTAATCGGAGCCACAATTGATCCATGTATGTCATGCATGGACAGAGTAACTATAATAAATAAAGATACAGGAAACAAGAAGATTTACAGCAAAGAAGACCTTATTGAAAAAAATAAAAACAATAAGGAGGGCAAACAATGACAACCGCCACAGAACTCGCCCTAAGACTAATAATAGGAACACCCGCAATAGCTATAATATCAATCATACTCGGCCTAGTATACAAAGGACTCGACAGAAAACTTCATGCAAGAATGCAGTGGAGAATAGGACCTCCATTAATACAACCCTTCTTAGACGTAAGAAAACTACTAACTAAACAAAACTTCGTACCCGACAATGCCATAAAATGGATATACAACTTAATGCCAATGTTCGCATTAGCCGAAGCCATATCAATCTTACTATTCATACCAATAGGAAATATAGGACCGATACTGGAAGGTTCAGGAGACCTAATCCTAGTAGTATACCTGCTAGCAGGACCAGCACTCTTCATGGCAATCGGAGGATTTGCCTCCGGATCACCATACGCAACAGTAGGTTCACAAAGAGAAATGGTTACAATGATGAGCTACGAATTTCCACTAGGAATAACAGTTGCAACAGTAGCATGGATAATCAGCCAAAGCCCAGTAACAGGAGCACCTTTCTCCTTAGGAGTTATAGCAGCAAACCCAATCTGGAACCTCGTGAACCCAGTAGGAGGAGTCGGACTACTACTACTATTAATAGTCCTATTAGCAGTAACACCGGCAGAACTATCAAAAATACCATTCGACGTACCAGAAGCAGAAACAGAAATAGCTGAAGGAATACTATCAGAATATACTGGTAGAAACCTTGCAATGTTCTACCTAGCAGACGGAGTGAAAACAATAGCAATGTCAGCTTTAATAGTAGCAATATTCTTCCCCTACAACCTCTCACCAATATTAGGTATAACCGGAATACCAGCAGCGATGGTAAACATTATATTCTTCCTAATAAAGATATTCATAGTAATGTTTGTCTCAGTAACATTCATAAGAACAGCAATAGCTAGATTCAAAATAGACCAAGTTTCAAAAGGTTTCTGGTACCCAATTTCAGTAATGTCAATAGGTGGACTAATACTTGTAACAGTAGCTGGAGGTGTATTATAAATGGTAACCAAATTAGCAAAAAAAATATTTAAAAGTTTGTTTGAAAAACCAGTCACAAATAAATTTCCAGCAAAATATGCACCGGATTCCGTATTAAAATTATTCGATGCTTTAGAAAAAGGAGAAGCAGAATTAAACGATCCAATAGAACCTCCAGAAGATTATAGAGGCCGAATTAAATATGACAAAGAAACCTGCATAGGTTGTCAACAATGCATAACCGTATGCCCATCACAAGCAATATCATTCCTACCAGAAGAACAAAAAGTAAAAATAAGCATATCAAGATGTACCTTCTGCTCTCAATGCGCTGAAATTTGCCCAGTAAACTGTCTTGAAATGTCAGACGAATTTTTATTAGCAGATTACGACAAATATAGCGATGACTTAATAGAAGACTAAAATAATATTCTTTAATCTCTAATTCTCCATTTTTTTTAATACACCAAAAAAATTTTAAAATTGAAATTAGATTAAGTATTATGAAATATTTAATAATAGGTGCCGGTGTTGCTGGCATAACAGCGTCAAAAAAAATATTAAACAATAAAGATGACGAAGATGAAATTACTGTAATCACAGACGAATCCTATCCATTCTACTACAGACCTAAATTAATTGAATATCTATCCGGAAACCTAAGCATTGAAGATATTATAATACATGACAAAAACTGGTTCAAGGAAAAAGGGATAAACTTTAGAGAAAACGAAGAAGTAAAAAGCATTAAAACCGATGAAAAAATTTTGACAACCTCAAAAAACCAATTCCATTACGATAAACTTCTCATAGCAAGCGGCTCTCATTCTTTCGTACCCCCAATTGATGGCCATAAAAAGAAAAACATATTCACATTAAGAAACATAGAAGATGCTAAAAAAATACATGAAAAAGCCATAAATTCGGAAAAAGGAGTCGTAATTGGAGGAGGACTACTAGGGCTAGAATCAGCATACAACCTGAAGAAAACTGGATTAGAAACAACAGTTATAGAAGTTTTTGATAATCTCCTCCCTAAACAGTTAGACGAAAAAGGTGGAAAAGTATTGCAGAAAATTCTAGAAGAAAAAGGATTAAAATTTCAAGTTGGTGCAGACGTAAACAAGTTCAAAGGAAAAGAAAAAGTAAAAAATGTAAAATACAACGATACTGAAAACTTAGAAACAGATCTAGTTCTTATCTCGGCTGGAGTAAGACCAAATACGGAATTAGTGAAAAAAACTGATATAAAAGTTAATAATGGAATCGTTGTGAATAATTCCATGGAAACATCCGCTAAAAATGTTTATGCGGCTGGAGATATTGCAGAACATGAAGGAAATATCTATGGTCTTTGGACGGCTTCCAAAGTAGAAGGGAGAATAGCTGGCCTAAATATGGTGAATAATGAGGAAAGATTCACCGGTTTCGTTCCCTCTCACAGTTTAAAAGTTGCCGGAGTGAACGTTATATCTGTTGGAGAGATAGAACCCGAAGGAGATTATGAAGAAGAAATCTATGAGGATAAAAGATCTTATAAAAAAGTTGTTAAGAAAAATGGCGAACCCATTGGTGCAATATTTGTCGGTGATAAATACAAGAAAGATTCTAATAAAATAGTAGATAAAATAAAAAAAGGTAATTAAGGTAAATATTATTCAGATTCTCCAGATTCATCTGATTCATCTGATTCATCTGATTTCATTCTTTTCTTTACTCCTTTTGGCAGATTTTTCTTTATATCCTCTATGTCTTCATCAGAAAGGTTTTCGGTTCCTGGCAGGTCTTTCAGGTCTTCTGATACGTCTCCTCCTAATAGATCTGCAGCAATTTCACTTTGATTTATCTCGACATCTTCGTCCATTTTATCTTCTAACTTTTCTTTTATCTCTTCAACGTCTTTTGCTTCTGATCCTTGGGTTTTGAAGGATACGTCTTTGTCTGCTACTCCTGCCCATGTTTTCAGTATTTCCATTGGTAATGGTAGTACTACTGTTGAAGCATTTTCTGCGGCTACGTCGCTGATTGTTTGCATCATTCTTAGTTGTAGTGCTGCTGGGTTTTTTGACATTATTTCTGCTGCTTCAGATAGTTTCATTGATGCTTGTTGTTCGGCTTCTGCTAGAGTTATTCTTGCTCTTCTGTTTCTTTCTGCTTCTGCTTGTTTTGCCATTGCTCTTTTCATTTTTTCAGGTATTTCAACGTCTTTGACTTCTACTGAGGTAACTTTGATTCCCCATGGGTCTGTTGCTTCGTCGATCTGTTCTTGGAGGTCGCTGTTAAGCTTTTCTCTTTCAGAAAGTAATGTATCTAGTTCTGCTTTTCCTATTGTTCCTCTTAGTATTGTCTGAGATATTTGTGATGTTGCTTCTATGAAGTTATCTACTTCTACGACTGCATCTTCCGGTTGAAGGACTCTAAAGTATACTACTGCGTTTACTCTTACCGATACATTATCTTTTGTTATTACTTCTTGTGCTGGTACATCCATAGTTCTTGTTCTTAGATTTACTCTCACCATTTTATCGAGTATTGGTATAACAAGAAATATTCCTGGTCCTTTTGCCCCTACTAGTCTTCCTAATCTAAATATTACTCCTCTTTCGTATTCCTTAACTATTCTTATTGATGAGCTTAAGATTATCAATGCGAATAGTACCACGATTACTGCAATAATGTTGGTAGTTGTTAATAAACTCGATATACTAACCATATTATTTTCACCTCTTTTCAAACTTTTTTAACTAAAAGTAAAAGATTCTCACGATCTACAACTTTGATTTTTGATCCTTCACCTATATTTTCCTGATTCTTAGCCTTAGCTTTCCATAACTCTCCATGTATCTTAATTTGGCCTATAGGATTTAATTCTTTATCCACAATACCTTCCATTCCAATCATTTGTTCTCCTCCAGTTGATGGTCTCAATTTCTTTGATTGTATAACTTTCGCAATCCCAAAAACAAAGAATGAAGCTGTTAATAACGCAACGGTTATTATTATATACCTGAAATTAACATACCATTCTCTTGACACAATTCTCGTTGGATCATCTGAAACTCTAAAAAGTAATAAGGATCCCAAGATGAATGTTAATACGCCTGCTGCGGTGAAGAGACCGAATGTGGGGGTTTCAAGCTCTATTACGAAAAATGCTATTGAAGCTAAGATCAGAATATAACCGATAATTTGAAAACTTAGATAACTAGAACCAATAATTGCCAATAACAAAGATATGCTCCCAATTACTTCTGGAACATGCCATCCAGGAGAAAGAAATCCGAATGCTAAACCAAAAATACCTACAATCAGTAAGATATAGTTTACAGTTGGTTCTGATATAACATTTAGAACTTGATCGGTGATACTTTTCTCATATCTCTCGGTTTCTGCGTTTTCAAAATTTAGGGGTTGTGATCCTTCCCCTTTTATTTGGAATCCATCCAGTTTCCCTAATAAACTCTCAACTGATGAGGCTTTTAAATCTATTATTCCTAATTGTAGAGCTTCTTCTTGGGTCAAGCTTAAATTTTCAGTTACGAATTTTTCCGCTATTGTAACATTTCTTCCATTTGATTCTGCTAGAGATTTCATGTAGCTCGTATAGAAATTTTTTATTTTTTCTGGAGCTTTTATTATGTTTCCTGTAGAATCATAACCTAATATGGGTTCACAGGCCCCAATGGATGTTGATGGGGACATTGCTATTATGTCTGAGGCCATGGATATATATGTTCCAGCGGAGGCTGCTTTTGCTCCGGCGGGATGTACATAGGTTATTACTGGAATTTGGGTTGATTCAATTTCTTTGATGATATCCATCATAGCCTGTCCAGAACCTCCAGGAGTGTCCATGAGTATTATTATAGCTTCATAATTGTTTTTCATGGCTTGATTGAGTGATCTACTTATAATATCTGCTTTTAATTTGTTTATTTCTCCTTCCACTTCTACTAAGTATACTTCTGTCTTTTTATTTTCGGTCCTGATTGGTTCTGCATTAATGACTAATAAGATAGTGATAGTGAGAAATAAAGCAGAAATTATCTTTTTATTTTCCATATATTTTAATTTAAGAAAAGTGAGTTATAAAACTATTGATCCTTAAACCTTTGGTTTCAAAAATCGGTTAAGTAAAAAAATTTAGAAACCCCAACCAATAAAAAAATATACCTAGAATCAAACCCTTGTTTGTGATAGCATGGAAACTGAAGTTATTGACATAGAAAAACCAGAAGATGTTGAATGTATAATAGGACAAGGAAATTTTACAATTCTCACACTGGACGATCTGGCTAAAAGGTTACTTACGTCAACTTCAGAAATTGATTTTGGAATCGCCATGAACGAAAGCAAACCACAACTAACAAGATACACAGGTAATAATGAAGATTTGGAAGATCTAGCAGCAAAAAACGCTAAAAATATAGGATCAGGACATACTTTCGTAATCCTAATGAAAAACGCCTTCCCGATAAATGTTTTAAACACAGTAAAAGATCATCCTGGAGTTGTGAACATTTACGGAGCATCAGAAAATCCTTTACAAGTGATAGTTGGAGAAACTGACCTTGGAAGATCTGTATTAGGATTTGTTGACGGATTAAAAGCTAATAAAATAGAAAGTGAAGAACAAAAGGAAGAAAGAAGAGACTTAGTGAAAAAAATCGGATACGAAATAGATTGATTCCTATGACTCTTTCTTTTATAACTGGAAACGATCATAAATTTGAAGAAGCTTCAGAAATACTGGAAGACCAAAAATTAATCCACAAGGATCTTAGTTATCCTGAAATACAAGCTGATACACTTGAGGAAGTAGCTAAATACGGGATTGAGCACATTAAAAGTAATTATGATATGGAGGAATCATTCTTTCTTGAAGATGCAGGTTTATTTGTTGATGAATTGAATGGTTTTCCAGGAGTTTATTCTTCTTACGTATTCAGTACTATTGGTAATCAGGGTATATTGGATTTAATGAAAACTAGTGGTAGAGAAGCTAATTTTAAATCAGTGATTGCTCTTTATGATGGAGATCTGCATATATTTAAGGGTCAGGTCAATGGTAGAATAAGTAAAGAAATAAAAGGGGAACATGGATTCGGTTTTGACCCGATATTTATTCCGGATGGTGAAAATTTAACTTTTGGAGAATTAGATCCTGATAAAAAGAATGATTTATCGCATAGAAAGAATTCTTTATTTAAATTAAAGAAATTTTTAGAAGAATGAAAGAAGAAAATATTTGTTATCTTTGCTGATTTTGCTTTTGTTGTTGGGCAGCGGCTAGTTTTTGCTGGATCTGGTTTAGTTCTTGCTTTGTGTCTTCTATGCTTTCTTCTATTCTATCCTTGGATTCGTTGATTCTTTCTAGTTTAGAGTTTAATGTTTCTACTGCTCCTTCTATTTCTTTTTCTGCTTTGTATCCACCGCCTAATCCTACTAATGCTTTATCAGTATCGATTATTTCAGCTTTAATGTAGGAATCTCCTCCAATAGGCATTATAGCTTCGGTTTCATCATTATCCTTTAAACCTTTTAAAGACTTCCTAGCTTTCTTCACTTCCTCTAATCTTTCTTCCACTTGCTCTTGACCCATTTGAAGTCCTTCTAACTGCTGTGATAACATTTGATACCTTTGTTGGAGTTGTTCCAAATTCTGACCTTGACCTTGATTTTGTTCATTTTCACTCATAATTTATTCCTTCCTTATATTGGAAATCTGAATTTTATTTCTTGAAACACCATGATCGCCACCGAGAAGAGAATACAACCTCTCCTTAGCCATATCTTCTGAATCTGCATCTATATCCTTCTTAAAGTCATGAACTTCTCTTCCCATTTTCACTTTTCCTTCTACTACATAATTCAACATAATCCCTCCTAATAAAAATCTAGTTATATAAGATTTAAAGATCGTTCTATAGTACCTAATTCAGGACCAGTTGTCATTTCCCCTGTAAAAGCTCCATTAGAGTTAGCTATAAGACAAGTACCAACCTCTTTCACTCCTTTATTAGAGGTTCCACCTTCCATGTAAACATCAAAGTAATCGGATAATTGAGCAGGATCTAAGTCTGGATGTATAAGACCCCCATTATTAGTGACAACGATAGAGGAACCAATAGTTTCAGGAATATCAAACTCACTGTGCTTAGCTTCAACTTCTAATACTTCTTCAATTTTATTCAAATCTTCATCAGAAACATCTACCCCTACAATAGCCTTTTCATCATTAGTTGCTATTATATTTCCTAAGGCATTTGTCCTAATATCAAGAACATCAACATTAACTTCTTCAGGTAATCCTTCTCTTAACTTTTTTAACTCTAAGCCTGTAACCTTAGGACTTACTAAAAGGCCGCTACTATTCCCTACACCGAGTACTCCGATCATCTTTGTTTCAAATAGATCTCCTTCTACTATAGGGACGTCTAAAACCTCTTCCATAAATTCTTCCTTATTATTGAGGTTTCTACCTACCAAAGCGTATGAATCTGTTGCTAATGCAACAGTTCCTAAAAATGGGGTCTTTAAATTAAATCTTCTTAGCATCCTACTCCTCCAGGTACGCTGTATAGCCCTCCTCTTCTTCTTCAACTCTTACTCTGACTTTGCTCGGAATCTTAACGGCTCCTTTTTCCCAGATCTTCTGGTTAACACTGTTATCTATTCTCACTTCTTCTCCTGTATTTCTCTTTAGCCTTTCTTTAACAACCTTCAATGCCTTGGAAGCTCTATTACTTTTAGGAACCTTTTTAGCCTTCCTTAACGGTATATTGTATACTTCTGCCATATTAAACACCGAAATCTTCAATAATTAAATATCTAAATCGCTTCTACGCCAATTCCTTCTCTTAGGATTTCTCCTAACATTCATTTTAGTCTTAGCAAGAACCCAAAGAGGAATTCTCCTATTCTGCTTTTTAGCCTTAGCCAATTTCTTCTTTTTAGATAATTTTTTATTCCTAGACATATAAAACACCTCATTTCCAACCTAACACTCGACTCTGTAAATGGGATTCAGGAAATATTTCTTCAACCTTATCCTCGCCATAATTATTAGCCATGTACTCTCTTATTTCCATTTCATAATCCGGTCTCTCTGCCCGAGAACTTTCTTCTTTCTCTATAACAAAACTCTCTTCAGATACTCTGTTTATAGTCTTGTATCCTACACCCTCTAAAGGTCGAACATACTCAATATCATGCCGATCTTCTAAACTTTGAGTCTGAGATCTAGACAAATTCGGAGTTACATCATCTCTCCTTGTTCCATCACTAATAACTTGAACTTCCTCTTTAGAAGCCAAGCTTTCCAATGCTAGTTCATGGGCCTTCTGTATTCCGTATCTCGAACGGTTTTTTTCTAAGATTAATTCAACACACTTATTTAAATCTTTTTCCGGTAGTTTCAGAACTTCATGATCATAACCTAACTGCTCAGCACTATCTTCAGCAACTTTCCATCCTTCAGTTGTGCCAAAAGTGGCTGTTACTAGTTTTAATTCATGTCCCAAACTATCCATCATCATAGCAGATAGGGAACTATCCTTTCCACCACTGTAGAGATGATGAGCTATCATTAGAAACTCATTCCTTTTATGTCGTAATCTCCTTTATCTTTATCCAATTTCTTAAGCAAGTTCTTTAACTGATCATCATCCACTTTTGGTTTTATTCTTCCTGAATTTATTAATTGGATCAAGGCAGATTCGACTTTTTTTGTGAATTCTGGTCTAGCCATTCTTAGGTTTGATAATCTGCTTCTTGCTTCGTTAGTAAGATATTTTTTGAGTATTGCTTTTTTCTGAGCTTCTGCTTGCTTTTTCTGCTGTTCTAGATCTCCTTGTGATCCTTTCTGTTCTTTTAATTTCTTAATTTTTTCTTTCCTTATTTCTTCTTTGTTCTTGTTATCAGCCATAATAAGACCCCCTCTTTTAATACTTCTCTAAAGAGGAGATTTCTTCTTCCATTTGTTCTTTTATTTCTGTTGAAATGCTATCAAGGAAAGATTGTCCCTTATCGGAGATAGTACGTCCCTCAGGAGTTTTATCTACGTATCCAGCTTCCTCTAAATTCTGTAAAGCAGTTCTTATAACTTTTCCACTTCCTTTCTCTTTCTTGTCAGGTCCATGACCTCCTTTTTTTCTTCCACCGTAATAACTTCTGAGCGATTCAACTCCAACCGGACCATCAATATAAACTCTTCTAAGAATAGAAGCAGCTCTTTTAAACCACCAATCCTCTTCTTCAGGCGGTCTCTCTTTATCAGTACCAGTCTTCACATACTTAGCCCATTCAGGCATTTCAACTATTCCTTTATCTTCAATCTCTTTTGAAACTTCTCTAACTAAAATATCTCCAGGTACGTCGTAAACCGTAGCCATATTAATCTCCCCACAATATATTCTCTTCAAATAATTTTATGGTTTATACAATATGAACTTTTTTCCTCGAACCTCAACTAACCTAGAATCAGTCTTACTTGCAACTTCTTCCGCTATTTCTTCCCTTCCTTTATCCGAGGAATAAGTTCCAGAATGCTTAACTTCAATCTTTAAAGCATCAATATCTCTATTCTTAAACTGTCCATTAATTTCATCAATAATGGAATCTGATAAACCTTTCTTTCCTATTCTCACACTTGTTGGTATATCATGATACTTTGATTTTAATTTAGACTTATCAATCATATTATCACCTTACAACTTTCTCTCGACATATCCATAACAAAAAATCATACTCTCTCAAAAACTACTAAACCTCACAAATATTGTCAACAACTATCATTCACTCTCATTTTTTTCCTCAACATAAGGAATCCTCATGATCTCCCCACATTCTAAACATTTTATAGTTACCTTAGGAGATCTAATCCTCACCTTACAGTTTTTTCCAGGCTTTAAAAAACTATGGCATGACTTACAATATCTCCGCTTCCACTTTCTAGGAACCTTAACCAATCCCCTTTGAGATATCTTCAAGGCTATTTCCACATAACGATGACTGAGAGCCGGATCTTCATCATAAACAGATTCAGCCATCTCAAATAACTTATCAATCCTTTCCCTAGCTATCTCCTTAACATTCATAATCAATCAATTGTTAATTAATGACGAACAATATAAAAAGTTTTTAAATAAAAAGGTTATGGAGAAACTAAAACATACTCAAATCAAATATCACTTAAATTCAAACCCGAAAGAAGACAACTCAAAAACTTCGCTATAATTAAGAAAACAGGGGGATGAAGAAATAAAATGGACACTAAAAAGAAAATAAAAAAAAATAAAACCGAGGTCATGAATTTTTTAAACGAATTCAAAGGCGAAACAATAAAAATTGACAGAGTAATCAACGAAACTAACTTAAACCAAATTGAAGCCTTAAAATCATTACTATACCTAGAGGGAGAAGAAAAAGTAGAAATAAAAGAAAAAACAATCAAAGAACCAGAAATAACTAAAAAAGGAGAAAAAAACCTTAAAAACAAATTCCCAATAGAAAAAGCACTTCAAAAATTAGAAAACAAAGAAATAAAAATAAAAAAATTCTACAAACAATTCAAAAAACCAAACCAACTAATAGGAGAACTAAAACAAAAAAACCTAGCAAAAATAAAAAACAAAAACAAATACAAAACAATCAAACTAACTAAAAAAGGAAAAAAACAACTAAAAAACAGAACAAACAAAAGAAAAACAATGAAAAAAATTCATAACTCAAAAACCAAAAAATCAGAACTCAACCAAAAAGAATACAAGAACCTTAAAAAAAGAAACCTAATCAAAGAAAACAAAAAAACCATAAGATACATTAAAATCAAGAATTCAAGACAAAACAGTTGACGCAACAATAAATACCAACCAAATAACAACCATACCATAAACAACATACTTAATTCTCTTATTCCTCTTCTTACGTTCTTTAAATTCCTCCTCATGCTCCTTAGAACAAAAATCCTTATTCTCATCAATAGCTTTCCCACAAACCCTACAATGACTATGCGGCTGAATATAATTCTTCTCAGGCATCAAAACACCAACTAACAAAATTTAAGGACCTAATCATTAGAAACTATCTCAGTTCCATCATGATTCCCTTCAATAACATCCAACAAACTCTCATCCTTCCCAACTAAAACAGTTCTAATACCAGACCTGTTAATTATTCTTGAAGCTAAAAAATCTACTGGAACCGATAAACCAGCCCCAAGCTCAGCCTTCATCGCGATATCCTCCAATTCATCACTAGTAATTCTATCCAACTTCTCAGCACTTTCATCAACATTCGGATCCTTATCATAAACCCCATCAACATTGGAAACTACCACAAGAAGATCAGCATTTAGATACTCGCCTGCTAATGCAGTAACTGCATCAGTCGTATGCCCAGGATGAGTACCCCCCATCACAGGAATTCCATCACTTAAAAAAACCTCCTTAGCACTTTCAAAATCAGAAATAACCGAGGAATACGCTTCATCACCCAATGCCTTAATAAGAAGCTTAGCATTTAACTTAGTAGCATCCACACCTAACATATCTAAAAAAGTTTCATCAGCTCCCAACTTGTCTCCAACTTCAATATAATCCCTTGCTGTTTGCCCCCCACCAACCACAACAAGAGGATCATGAACCTCATGAACTTTAGAAATTTCTTCAGCTCTCTTCTTGATCTCATTTAAATCTGGTTTATCTGGAACTAATATTGAACCTCCAATATCGAACATTATCCTCATAAATTGACCCTCCTAATAAGAGAAAAAGTGGTTAATAAAACTATACCGGTCCCCCAAACTCAACCAACAATTATTATGAACCAATCGATTCAAACCCTTAAAACTTTTTTTAGAAAAACTAGGGATTACCATTAGAAGAATCTTATTAAAACTGTTTATTTACATGAAATTTATTTTTGGTATAATTTCTAGTTCTATGAAATTTTCATCTAACCATATTCCTCCAATCCATATTGATTCTTCTAGAAC
>CAYNOZ010000011.1:0-5926 GCA_964398955.1 uncultured Thermococci archaeon
TTTAAATATATATTAGAGTTTTCAAGACTATCTTTAATATTTCTTCCAGTTCCAATACGATTAGAAGACAGTAATTCTTTAACTAGATCAGTTATATTAGGATTTACTTCGTATTCAGCCATAAGCCTTTCTTTTTCAATCCAAACCCTATCATAATTATCCATGAATTCTTTCCTACCATCCATGTAAAAAGGTGGTCCTTCCCTTATCTGTGTCCTGGATCTGCATTTATTTTCTAATTCAAGGAAGATATAACATAGGTTTTCAGTAATCCCTGATGCGCTATCATATATGTTAAACCCTTCTTTTTCTATGTTTAAACTTAAACTTCTTTCAGTTTTCTCTAATTGAGGAATAAGAGTATCTTTTATCAAATTTGGTTTTTTAAACGTTAAAATTAGAATATTGGTATCCTTATCTTCTAAAACTTCATCCAAATTCTGTGTCACTTTTTCAACTTTTAGTTCCGTGAAATATTTTTCTTCTGGATCTTCCAGAAATTTTTCCGCAGCTATTGAGAATTCAGCCATTTTCTCCCAAGAAAGTATGGCTGCGGCGTTTCTTCCAGGATCTACAGGATCTAAAAGGATCATTGGCTTTTTTTCATCTCGATCTATAGTTTGCTCTGCCTTCCTAATCTCTTCTTCATTAGAATTTAACCAGTCCTTAGGATCTATTAACTCATTAGGTTTCCAATCTTTAGCATTTTTTAGAACTTCTAAGAAATCACCATAATGAATAACTAGTAATTCGCTTACATAACCTGAGAATCCTTTAACAGATTTTTCAGATCCATATACATTAATAGTTTTCATGAATTTCTTCAGAAGCCTTATTTCGTTTTTCAGATTTACATTTGAGGCTTGCTCATTAATAAACTTAGTATGAAGTGGGGTTCTATCAACTGCTGTTTTAACTTCTTTGTAGTTCTGAACTTGATGTGATGGAACGATTTCAGCTTTGTGTTCCTTATAATTAATTTGAACGTAGGGATGTTGGGCATAAGAAATATTATAACTTTTTGACTTTTTTCCTACTTCTTTACCGATTTTTTTCCCTTTTTCCATCATTTCTTTTGTTTCGTAGTATTGGGGGAAGGCTAGGAAAATGTCAATATCTTTGTCTCCAGGGAGCCAGGTTCCTTTACCTACAGATCCTTCGATTAAGATTTTTACATCGTGGAAGTTCTCTTTAGATAATTCTTTTCTGATAATATTTTTAATTTCCTTTTTAATTGTTTCCAATTCTTGTTTTTCTTCCTCGTTAGGTTTAACTAAGCTTCTTCCTTTATCGATCAGGTTCACGATATCCTCTTCACTTTTAAAATCTTGATTCTTTCTTCCCACTCTTTCACCATGTATGGATAATTAAGAGAATTTTACTTCCTTGAGGGTTTTATAAATAGGTCCATCGGGTGTTAAAGTACTTTTCTTCAATTTTAAAGCATCTATTTTCATTTTACCGCTTTCATCGTTTTTTAAAGTCTTCAAAAGACCTACCAAACTATCTTTATCCCAAACTTTCTTTACCCTGCCAATAGTTATATGAGGTTTGAATTCCTTATCATCCCTTTCAAATCCTAGATCAGATAGATCAGACTCTAATGAGTTTTTCATATCACTAAGATCTGGATCATCTTCTAATCCAGCCCAAATAACCTTAATATAGCCATAATGTGGGAATACGCCAATTTCATTAACTTTCAAAGTTTTTTTCGGGTACTCATCATATTTCTCTAGGATTTGTTTAACTTCATTAATCCTTGGTTCCTCAACATCACCGAGGAATTTCATTGTTATATGAAAATTGTCAGGTTTTACTAGGTTAATTTCTCCAGAATCGGTATCTGTAATTTTCTTTTGTACTTCTATTAGGTTTTGCTTGGTCTTTTCTTTATCCAAATCAATTGAGATGAAGGTTCTCATTCTTCTTCCTCCATCTGTTTTTCAACTGGGAAGTTTTCCCATGGAAACACTACCCATCTATCTGTTTTGAAGATATACTGGTCTGGTTTCATTTCTGCGTGAGGTTTGGTAACCAGAGCAGCAGTCATAATGCTTTCAGGGTCTCTTTCTTTAACATGATTCATAATGGTTTTTAATGTTTTACCAGTATCAACAACGTCATCAATTATTAAAACCTTTTTAGATTCTACTTCACCGGATAAAGATGATCTAATTATCGGTTCCTTGTCACGATCTTCGATATCTTTATAGAATTTAGCATCAACATATATTAATCTCTTTTTATATGTGTGAGAAACCATAACTGCAGGAATTAATCCTCCTCGCGCAATTCCTACAATAACATCGGGGTTATAATCCTTGCAGAGTAAAGCCAATTGGTTTGAAGCTTTTTCAACTTGCCACCAGCTTAAGTAATCCTTATCCATCAATCCCACCTTAATCTTAAATTAAAACCATAAGTAATAAATATGTCCCTGTTTACCTTTCTTTGTCAGGTGACAAAGTGAAAGGGACTTTCATTGTACTTGAAGGAATAGACGGTGCAGGCAAATCAACCCAAGCAAAGATGCTTGCAGAGAAATTAAGGAACGATGATAATGTTTATTTAACAAAAGAACCCTCAGAAACATCAGTTGGGGATTTTATCAGGGAATCTGTTCTAGGAGACAATAAAGAAGCAAGCATAATTGATGGAGACACCTTAGACCCGAAAGCTGAAGTACTACTATTCACAGCCGATAGAGCAGAACATTGTGAAAAAGAAGTAGTACCTGCACTTGAAGATGGTAAAATAGTAATATCAGACAGATTTTACTACTCAACGTACGCATATCAAGCGGCAAGAGAAGGAATAGATCTAGAATGGCTCAAACAAGTAAATTCATTTGCTATAAATCCAGACCTTGTTATATTGTTAGATATACCAGTTAAAGAAGGCTTAAAGCGGATAGACAAAGATCCAGATTACATCGAAAGAGTTGAAAAAATCCAACATAAAGCCAGAGAAAATTATATGGATCTATCCGAGGAATACGATGAAATTAAAGTAGTAGACGGAAAAAAATCAACTGAAAAAGTTCATGGAGACATATACGAATTAGTGAAAAACTTCATGGAAAAAAGAGAAAAAGAAAAAGAGGAAAAAGAAGAGGAAGAAGAGGAAGAAGAAGACAACTTGAGTGAGGCAGAGGAAGAGGAATAATTATAGATATGTTATATTCATTTTTTTTATTAAAATATTATTTTCTTAGTTGAAAAAATGAAAAAATTTTTTGATCGTAAACCTTTTATATGTTGATCTTCTCTTAGAACTAGTGATACATATGTTCATGTCAAACGGAAGTGAGTGTGTTCCACAAGGTTTTAAACAGTAAATCTTGTATAGAAGCTTTTCTATCTAGAATTGGGTTACTAAATTCTGAAAAAATTTCTAAAGGGACTGTTATATCAGGTAGTGAATCATCTGGTTCTCATGCTGGAGTAGATAAGGAAATGGCTGTAATTGGTACTGGCAGTTTTGGATCTACTTTTCTGAAGAAGGTTGCTGGTACTGCTATTGAACCTGAAGAGATTATTGCGAGCAATCCTAGTGGATCGAATTTTAGTGAGTTAAATGATTTAGGAATAGAAACTACTAATAGTAATATTGAGGCTGTTTCTAGATCTGATTTGATATTTTTAGCTGTTGAACCTGGTCAAGTTAGAGAGGTTTTAGAGGAGATAGATTTAACTAATGATAAGGTTTTAGTTTCAGTGGCAGCAGGTGTTTCAATAGATTTTATTCAGAGTTTCTGCAGTGCTAAGGTAGTTAGGGCAATGCCAAATATCAATGTTCAAGTAGCTGAAGCAGCTATAGGTTATTCTAAGAGTGAAAATATTACTGAAGATGAAGAGAAGAAGGTAAGGGAGATATTTAAGTCTGTTGGAACGATATACAATGTAGACGAAACAAAATTAGAAGCAGTTACAGGTTTAAGTGGAAGCGGCCCTGCTTTTGTGTACACAGTGATAGAAGCGATGATGAATGCTGGAATTGAAAATGGTTTGACTAGGGAAGAGTCAATAAAATTAACCTTGCAGACAGTTAAAGGAAGTGCTGAAATGGTAGATAAATCTAGTAGGAGCGTTGAGGAATTAATTGATATGGTATCAACACCTAATGGAACTACTATAGAAGGAATTAAAGTTTTTGAAGAGACTGATTTTCAGGAATCCCTTGTAAAAGCGATAGATGCTGCCACGAAAAGAGCCGAAGAATTATCAAGATAATTTCTGTTTTTCTTAAAATCTTTTATTTTTTATCTTCATGTTTTGTAAATCTTTTTTTCACCCAAAATACTTAATAGTTATATCGCCCAGAATATTTTAGACCTTCCCAAAGGGTATTGTACACCTCAAAAGAGGGTCGGCTTTGCCATTCGAGGTCCTCATGTGAAAAAGTGATCGTGAGAAACCCTGGCAAAGTACAGACCCGTTGGGTCATCCCGGGTGAATTAAGTGATCTCGGGATCAACGGTCGGGTTACATTACTTTTAGATTCAAGATTTTTCATAAGTGGTCTTAATGTTAGAGAAAGAAAAAGTGAAGAAATGCATTCAGAAATTAAGAACTTTCAAGGGTACTATAGTAGTGGAAGGTAAAAAAGATAAAAATGCTTTAAAGCAAATCGGAGTAAAAGCTAATATATGTACTATTAAATCTTCAAATTTATCTGTTAGCAATTATGCAATAGCTCTGGGTAGAAAGATGCAGAAAAAGAATCAAAAAGTACTAATACTAACTGACTTTGATGAAGAAGGTAATAAACTAGCGAAGAGTCTTATGAATAAGTTGCAACACTGGGACGTAGAAGTAGACCGTGAAACCAGAGCCTTACTGAAATCCTATTTAAAAAAGGATATAACCACTATAGAAAGTTTACCGACCCTAAAACTTGAATTTACTAATAAACCATTACAATCTAAAGAGAAACTTGTTTAAAGGAGAGATGATAATTTATGAAAAATATTAGCACAACAAAATACGTATTACATGCAAATTTAGAGGCTGAAGGAGTGGTAGAGCGACCCGATGTAGTAGGTGCAATTTTCGGCCAAACAGAAGGATTACTAGGAGATGAACTAGACTTAAGAGAACTACAGAGCTCAGGACGAATTGGAAGAATAGACATTGAACTAAATACGCGAAACGGAAAGACAAACGGAGACATAGAGATACCATCAGGCCTAGGGAAGATAGAAACCTCAATACTAGGCGCAGCTCTAGAAACCGTCGATAGAGTAGGACCAAGTAAAGCCGAGATAAAGGTAGACAAAATTGAGGACGTAAGAACATCTAAACGAAATTACATAGTGGACAGAGCAAAAGAAATACTATCTGACATGTTAGAAGAAAGTGCAAGAGAAAGCGAAGAAATAAAAGAAGAAATTGAAAAGTCAATTAAATCAGACAGAATAATAAAATTCGGAGAAGCAGGAATGCCAGCAGGACCACACGTTCCTTCCTCAGACTCATTAATAATAGTGGAAGGAAGATCAGATGTCTTAAACCTACTAAAAAATGGAGTAAAAAATTCTATAGCAATAGAAGGAACATCAGTACCGCCTGAAATAAAAGAAATAACAAAAGACAAAACAGTAACCGCATTCACAGACGGAGATAGAGGAGGAGAACTAATACTAAAAGAACTACTACAAGTAGCAGACATAGACTACGTAGCAAGAGCACCAGAAGACAAAGAAGTAGAAGAACTAGACAAAGCCCACATAATGGACAGCCTAAGAAAGAAAATGCCAATGGAACAATACCTAAAAAGAGAAAGACACAAAAAAGAAGAAAAAGAAGAGACTGAAGAGGAAGAAGTAGTAGAAGAGGAAGTAGAAACCGAAGAAGAAGTCGAACAAGTAGAAGAGACTGAAGAGGAAGAAGTAGTAGAAGAGGAAGTAGAAACCGAAGAAGAA
>CAYNOZ010000011.1:6026-26594 GCA_964398955.1 uncultured Thermococci archaeon
AGAAGAGACTGAAGAGGAAGAAGTAGTAGAAGAGGAAGTAGAAACCGAAGAAGAAGTCGAACAAGTAGAAGAGACTGAAGAAGAAGTTGAAGAGCAGAAAAAAGGAAAAAACGAATACATAAACGAAGTAAAAGGAAGCAAAAAAGCAATACTACTAGACAGTAATGAAGAACTAATAGATGAAATCCAAGTAGGAGATCTAATAAATGAAATAAAAAATACCGAATCAGTCAAAACAGTAATATTCGATGGAATACTAACACAAAGATTAATAGACGTAGCATCAGACAAAGGAATAAAAACTATCGTAGGCGCCAGAAAAAACGGACTAGTTAGAAGACCAGTAGACCTTTCAATAGAAACATTTTCCGAATAAAAAGAAGGGCATAAATTTCTATTCCCCTTTTATTATTTTTAAAACAAATATTGAGGAACAATACTATTATCCAACCAATAATTTAATCAAAAAGATAAAAATCAATTAATTTCTACAATTCTTCGAATCTACTTTCTGAGATGAAATAAGTTACCACTAATGAATGAATACAGAATATCTACTGAAAAATTTTCAAGAAGGGATCGAAGATAATCTGCAATGTTTTTGATCAAAGAAGAAAGTTTTTAGTTGAGTAATTGTTTATTATATTGGGGTTAATCCATTTTAGGTGGGGTTTTATGGTAAATTTAGGAGAAATGATTCAGAGTATAATTAATAATATTTATAGTAAGTTTGTATCAGGTTTATCTCCAGAAGTTTATTTTAATATTTTGGAGAAGTTGATTTTAACTGTGGTTATATTAGTTGTTGGGTACCTTATAGCTAAGAAACTTTCTAAAGTTGTTGATAAAAGCTCTAAAGGTAATTTGGAAGAGCATAGGAAGAGTATTCTTACAAAAATTACTTATTACGGGGTTATGTTCTTAGCTGTGTTCATAGTTATTAGGAGTGTTCTTGGTACTTCCTTAAGCGGATTTTTCGCTGCTGCAGGTATAACTGGTATTGTTTTAGGTCTTGCTGCCCAGAAATCCATGTCTAACCTGATTTCAGGGATTTTCTTATTCGTTGATAGATCTTTTGAGATAGGGGATATGGTTGAAGTTAGCGGTCATACCGGTTATGTTCGAGAGATAACTCTTTTATCTACTAGGATTGTAAAATTCGATAATACTTTAGTTAAGATACCTAATGAAAGAATGTTTTCTGAAGATGTTAGAAATGATTCTAAGTTTGGGATAAGAAGAATGGATCTTGATATAGGTATTAGTTATGGTAGCAGTATTGATCAGGCTAGGAAAATAATTCTAGATATTTTAAATGAAGAAGATAGGGTTTTAGATGGACCTGAACCCACAGTGGTTGTAAAGGAATTAGATGATTCAGCCGTTGTTTTACAGGCCAGGCCATGGATTGATCCTAAGGATTGGAAGGTTAAATTTGATTTAATTGAAAAAATTAAGAAGAATCTTACTAAAGAAGGTGTTGAAATACCTTTCCCTCATCATACTGTTTATTTGAGGGGAGAGTCTAAGAATTTAGATGTAGAGAAGGGTAAGAAATCAGATTTGGAGATTAGAGATAATAATTTTAATGAGGATGAAGATAAGTCTGAAAGTAAGGAAAATCAAAGTTAAGTGGTAAGATGAATGAGGATGTTAAGGATTCGATAAGGAAGTATGTGTTGGTTAATGCTTTTGAACATGGTGGAGAGTCTGAGGTTAGTCCCGTTATGGGTAAAGTGATGGCTAATAATTCTGATTTAAATCCTAAAGATGTTATGCCTGTAATTAAAGATGAGATTGGGAGAGTGAATTCTCTTAGTTTGGAGGAGCAAGAATCTGAGTTAAGAGAAGAATATGAAGATTATTTTGAGGAGGAAGAGGAAGAAGAAGAGGAGGATTCGCTTCCTGAGCTTCCGAATGTAGATGAAGATGAGGGAGTTGTAATGCGTATGGCTCCTTTCCCATCTGGCATGCTCCATATTGGGAATGCTAGAATGGCTGTATTAAATGATGAGTATGTTAAAAGGTATGAAGGTAAGTTATTACTAGTGATTGATGATACTGCTGGTAGTGAGGAAAAAAAGCCGGTTGAAAAGGCTTATGAAGAGATACCTAGGGATTTAGAGTGGTTAGGAGTTGATTTTGATCAGATTATCTATAAGTCTGATCGTTTGCAGTTGTTCTATGATTATGCTGAAGAATTTTTGAAGAATGATTGGGCTTATGTTTGTACATGTGATTCTGAAACTTTGAGAGAGAATCGTAGAGAAGGGGTTGAATGTGAGCATAGAGATCAAAGTCCTGAAGAGAATTTGAGGAAATGGAATAAGATGTTGAAAGGAGAATACGGGGAGGGGGAAGCTGTAGTAAGACTTAAGACTGATATGCAATATGATGATCCTGCATTTAGAGATAGAGTGCTTTTAAGGATTTCTGAGCTTGATCATCCGAAAGTAGGGGAGAGTTATCATGTATGGCCTATGTTAGAGTTTTCATGGGCTATTGATGATCATGAATTAGGGATGACGCATATTCTCCGTGGTAAGGATCTTGTAATGGAAGACAAGATGGAGAAGTATATGTGGGATTTACTTGGATGGGAGCATCCTGAAATACTTCATAACGGTTTGTTAGGAATTGAAGGGATAAAGATATCTACCTCTGATTCTAAGAGGAAGATTGATCAGGGAGTTTACTCTGGTTGGGATGATCCTAGGACTTGGTCTTTGAAGTCTTTAAAGAAGAGAGGTTTTGAACCTGAAGCGATTAGAAATTTTGTTTTGTCGTTTGGAATGTCTGAAACTTCTGTTACTGTTCCTGTAGAGACTTTGTACACTGAAAATCGTAAAATTATTGATGATGAATCTGAAAGAAGATTTTTCGTGTCTGATCCAATACCTGTTGAAGTTGAGAATTTTGAAGATATAGATGGTAATGAGTTGGAAGTTGAGTTACTGAAGCATCCTGATAATCCTGATATGGGGAAGAGGAAGTTTGTTATAAGTTCAGAAGAGGATTTATATGTTTCGAAGAATGATTTAAATATTTTAAAAGATTCAGAAATGGTAAGATTAAAGGATCTGTTTAATATAGAGATATTAGAAGTAAGCGAAGATAAAATTAGAGCTAAATTCCATAGTATGGATTATGAGATAGCTAAAAATGAAGGATGTGAATTTATTCATTGGATTAATGAAGACTATAGGGAAGGAGAAGTAGTGATGGAAGATTCATCGAAGAAAAAAGGATTTTTTGAGAACGCAGATTACGAAGCGGGGCAAGTGCTTCAGTTTGAAAGATTTGGGTTCTGCAGGATAGATGAAACGGAACCGATCAGGGCTTACTTTGCTCATAGGTGATATAATGGATAATGTTGATTATAATGAGTTAGGATTGAAAGTTGGTTTGGAGATTCATAGGCAGCTTGATACAAAGAAACTGTTTTCGCCTGTTCCAACGGAAGAAAGTGAGAATGATATGGAAGTTAAAAGGAAACTTCGGCCTACAATGAGTGAGATGGGTGAAATTGATCAAGCGGCTTTAGAAGAAGTGAAGAAAGGTCGTAGATTTGTTTATCACGGTAATAAAACGAAGCATGATTTAGTTTATTTTGATGAGGAACCTCCTCATGATCCTGATGAAGAAGCTGTAGAGACAGGTCTTCAGATTTCTTATCTTCTTAATTCTGTTCCGGTTGATCAGATCCATTTTATGAGGAAGGTTGTGATAGATGGTTCTACTATTTCAGGTTTTCAGAGAACAGCTGTAATAGGGACTAATGGAGAGATTGAAACTAGTTTCGGTTCGGTAAGGATTCCTTCTATATGTTTGGAGGAGGATGCTGCCAAGATTATTGAGAGATCCGGTAAAAGAGCTGATTATGATGTAGGAAGACTAGGAGTTCCTCTAGTTGAGATCACTACTGATCCAGATATTAGAAATCCGAAAGAGGCTAAAGAGGTAGCTTATAAAATTGGTCAAGCTTTAAAAGCAACTAAAAATGTTAAAAGAGGGTTAGGGAGCATAAGACAAGACCTTAATATTTCTATAGATCAGGGAGCTAGGATAGAAGTAAAAGGTGTCCAGGATTTAGATTTGTTAGAAAAATTAGTAAGAAGAGAGGTTGAAAGACAAACTAACCTTTTAAAGATTAAAAAAGAACTAGAAAAAAGAGATACGAAAATAGAGGATAATTATAAGGATGTTACTGAAATATTCCAAAATACTGATTCTGGAATAATAAAGAATCAAATAGAATCTAATGGAAAAGTTTTAGCCGTAAAGCTTCAAGGTTTCAAAGGGTTAATTGGAAAAAAGATTCAGCCTGATAGAAGATTAGGAACTGAAATGGCTGATAGAGCAAGTAAATTCGTATCAGGTATTTTTCATAGTGATGAATTACCCGCTTATGGAATTAAAGCTGAAGAGATTGAAAAAGTAAGAGAAGAATTGGAAATAAATCAAAAAAGTAATGATGCCTTCATACTAGTAGCAAATAAAGAAGAAACAGCAAAAAAAGCTTTAGAAGAAGTTACTAAAAGAGCAGAAGAAGCATTAGAAGGCGTACCTGAAGAAACTAGAAAAGCATTAGATAACGGAAATACAGAATATATGAGACCCTTACCCGGAGAAGCTAGAATGTATCCAGAAACAGATATACCACCAATAGAACTTAGAAAAGAAAGAAAAACCAGAATAAAAGAAAACCTTCCGAAAACACCTGAAAAACTTGTTGAAGAATTAGAATCAGAATACGGAATAGAAAAAGGACTTGCAAAGCAAATAGTGAATGAAGATCATGGCCAGGTCTTAGAAAAGATCGTTGATTTAGGACAGGACCCAACATTCGTAGCCTCATTCCTAACTGGGAAGCTGAAATCCCTAGAAAGAGAAGGATTTGAAATAAATAAAATAGAATCAGAAAAAATAATAGAATCATTTAAGATGTTAAATAACAAAAAAATATCTAAAGAAGCTTTAGAGGAGCTAATGAAAGGATTATCAAAAAGTCCAAGAGCAGAACCACAGGAAATAGCGGAAAAAAGAGATTTAAAATCTATGAGTGAAGAAAAAGTACAAGAAGTAGTTCAATCCATAATAGAAGATAATAAAGAAGAAATCGAGGACCAGGGCATGAGATCAATGGGAATGGTAATGGGTAGATCGATGGACAAGCTTAGAGGTAAAGCAGATGGAGAACTAGTGAATAAGGTAGTAAAAGAAGAAATACAGAAATTATTGAATTAGATTTCTTTTTCAAAATCCATTTGATATCCATATAGCCTTCGGTGTGAAGGTTATTATGAATAAAATAGCTGCAATTAAAGCTATTATTTTCCTTTTTCTTGATATATTATCAATTTCATTTAAAGCACCTGGATGTCCTGCCCTACTCATGAATATCAATAATACTCCCCATATAATGTATATAGGAGAAATTGGTAGTTCTACCATATCCCCTGGAAGAAAGAAGGTTAAACCAGTTGCTAGCAAGAATATTGATATTCCCTTTGATAGTAAATCATGTATTCTCTCTCCAAGAACTACTCTTGCTATGTGACCACCGTCCAATTGGGCTACTGGCATTAAATTAAGGCTTGTGACGAAAAGGCCTACCCACCCAGCTATTGCTATAGGATGAATTAATAGTATATGATCTTCAGGTACAGTAACGAGCAGTTTTTGCAGACCTAGGAATAGTAAGTTATCACCGAATAGTATACCTCCCTGTGTTGATATTTGAGAAGCTGGCACTATAGTTGATAGAGAAAGACCAATTATTGTAACTGGAATTGCTACAATAGCTCCTGAAATCGGTCCTGCTGCTCCAACGTCTATTGCAGCATCTTTTGTAGGTATAGGGTCCTTCATACGGATTACTGCACCCATAGTACCTATTATATTGGGGAAGGGTATAAAGTAGGGAAATGTGGCGCTTATATTGTGCTTATAAGATAAGATTTTGTGTCCCATTTCATGGGTTCCTAGTATAGCAAGAAGTGATACTGAGAAAGCTACTGCGTTAAATATTGGACTTCCTTCTACGTATGGATTTCCTGCTGATAAACTGTAACCTGCTAAAAGAGTGGATCCAATTGTAATTAGGAAAAGAATTACGTTAATCATCGAGTTGTATCCTTCATCCTTCTCTTTTGGTGCTACTATAAGTTTTAATCCGTTTTTTTCTCTTATTGCAGGTATTTTATTTATTTTTTTAAATTCATTTACAATTTTTTCAAAATTACTTTCTTTAACATTAATTATATCAAATATGAAGACGTCCTCTTCTTTTCTAATTCTTTTAAAATCATAAAATTCTTTAACCTTATTCTTAATCTCCTCCGGTGGCTCCACTTCCTCACCACCAGTGATCTTAACCTTAGAAGGATTAACAGTTTCATCAGATGAATCAGAAGACTGTTTCTCAATAAACCTCTTATTCTCATCCACATCAGATTCATTTTCTACAGATTCATTTTCCGTGTCAGATTCCAGAATTCTAACCTGTATTAAATTAGATCCGCAATTAGGGCACTCATCTTTAAGAACAGGATCATTACTTTCTTTTACAACCCTTTCATCGCAGTTTTCACATTCATATTCTGAACGAACCATTATCCTTCATCACCCTTAATTATCAATTCTCCATTATCAGCATCCACAGTAACTGTATCTCCACTATTTAAATCCTCTACATCAATACCGCCAATCATAGGAATTTCAGAAATAATAGAACCTACAGCCACTATAGTTTCAGTTCTATTATTTATTATAGCTTTCGGAGCCTTACCATTATCTTTCAACTGATATATAACGTATGAACCTACAGTAGAACCCTTACCGTATGGAAAAGCAAGAATCTTACCGGAAATACTTTTTCCCTTCAGATCATTCCTAGGGTCCTGAATAATACCAGTCTCCGGATCAACACCACCAAGAAATGAAATCGGCTCCATCGAAACTAATAGTTCACCAGTAGCCTTACCTTCTGTAATCTTCTTCCCCTTGATAATTCTTTCGCTAACCATATTAATCCTCCACCATTGATAATAAGTTCTTAATACTGTCAAAAATTACCTTTTTATTATTCATAGTTGGCAAATATTCCGCAGCTTTACCAGAATTAGTTCCAATTACTTTATAATTTTCTAATGGGGCAACAACTGGACATGTGTCTGTTATTACAAGACCTCCCTTTTCCTCAATCTTCTCCACATAACCTTGCTTAGAAGCTAACTCCTTAACCCCGCTACTAGTTGAAACCCAAAGATCCGAACTCAATCCACTAATATTCTCAATAAAATCAGAAACTTCCCTAATCTCTTCTAAAGAAGCATGAGGACAACCTACATAAATCAAATCAGGCTTATCTTCATCCTTTCTAAATTCTAAATCTTCTCTCTCAATTTCAATTACTTCCAAATCATCACGAATAGCATTCTCCCATTCAGGAGTCTCCTCCTCCACATGATAAAGAGCAACAGAACCAGAAGCAGCCATAGCAGCCCCTAAAATCTTCCCATGATCAATACTAGGCAATCTCAAATCCTTGAAATATGGGATACCATCACCAACTATATCCCCAACCTCAATTCCAATTCCACTGAATTCAGACATATCAGAAGGCTCAAAATTAATCTTAATAATTTTAGTAGCTTTTCTATTCTCCTTAAGATGCAAACCGTATTCAGGAACCTTACCAATAATAGAAGCAGCTAAAGAACTAGGACCACCCTCCCGATTAGTTCTCGCACCAATAATAGAATTCGCAAAACTAACAGCAGAAGATTCAGCCCAAGCCAAATGATCACCGAACTTAGGCAGATTACCAGACAGATACGGAGTACAAGTACAAGTCAAAGTAACATCCATCTTCTTAAAAGCATCAATTACCCTTTCCTGCTTATCAGCAAAATCTTCATCAATCTTCATCTTACCCCAATTAGACAAATCCATCCCAGCAGGATTCAAAGTAGTTGGAACAGACACCTTAGCCCTTTCATCTTTAGAAAAATCCTCAATAAATCTTAAACCGGCCTCACCAACAGTTTTATAGGAAACACCTGAAATCTGAGCACTTTTAACAGGAATCAATCTATCCGCATCATAAATATCTCCTAAAGTAGTTAAAATCTTCATAGCCTTCTGCATTGCTTTACCTTTCTCACCTTGAACAATACTCTCCTCTTCCCCAGTCAGATACATATTGACACCATAAAGTAAATTTAAATTCAATATAAGATCAAATAATTAGATCAAAAAAACCTTACCAAAAACTAACTTACCGCACTATTAACAATATAATCATCCCTTAAATTATAAACTATCGATCAAACTTATTTTCCGAAAAATCATTAAGATAAATATTTCAATATATTCCCTATAATTTTTGTGATTAACAAAGTTTTTAAGTTTTAAATGGGAATTATTTATAAAAGTTCGATAATTATAAAATTTGATAAAAAGGATAATTATTAAATTACCATTTATTTAAAAGTTTAGTACATTTAAGTTTTTTTAGGTGAGTTATATGAGATCTGATAGTGAAACTTTAGTTCCAGATACTAGTGTCGTGATTAATGGGAAGTTTAGGTACTTTATTGAGGAGAATCCTGATATAGAAAGGATTATGGTTCCTCAGGCTGTTATTTCTGAGGTAGAGAATCAGGCTAATCAGGGTGGATCTACTGGTTTTGCCGGTTTAGAAGAATTGAAGAAGATTAGGAGTTTATGTGAGAGATCTGACATTCCTATGGAGGTTTTTGGTGATCGTCCTCGTTTAGAAGAGAGGGATAACGTTGATGATTTAATTGTTGATGCGGCAGTTGAGGCTGGTGGAGTTTTGGTGACAGGGGATCGTGTTCAGAGCGATGTTGCTGAGGCTCGTGGGGTAGAGACTAATTTTTTAGAATCTCCTGAAGAATTTGAGATGCAGATAGAAGATTTTTTTGATGAACATTCGATGTCGGTTCATCTTAAATCTGGTAGGCCTCCGATGGCTAAGCGTGGTGAACCTGGTGAATTCAGGTTTGAGAAAATTTCTGATGATCCTTTGGATAAAGAAGTTGTTAATGATATAGCTAATGATATTATTGAGAGGGCTAGGCGCTATGATAATTGTTTTATTGAATTAGATGAGGAGGGTGCTTCTATTGTTCAGCTGCATGAATATAGGATTGCTATTACTCGACCTCCTTTTTCTGATTTAATGGAAATTACTGCGGTTAGACCTGTTAAGAAGCTTTCCTTAGATGATTATGGTTTAGGTGATGAGATTAGGGACCGGCTTGAGAAGAGTGCTGAAGGAATTTTAGTTGCTGGTTCCCCAGGTGCTGGTAAGTCCACATTTGTTCAGGCTTTAGCTGAGTTCTATAACGGAAAGGATAGAGTGGTTAAGACAATGGAAAAGCCTAGAGATTTGCAGGTTACTAATGATATTACCCAATACACTGCTTTGGGCGGGGATATGGCTAGAACTGGTGATTTGCTTCTTCTAGTACGTCCTGATTATACTGTATTTGATGAAATGAGATCTACTGATGATTTCGGAGTCTTTTCAGATATGAGGTTAGCTGGAGTAGGTATGATAGGAGTAGTACATGCATCAAGAGGTATAGATGCTGTACAGAGGCTGATTGGAAGAGTCGAATTAGGAATGATTCCTCAAGTCGTTGATACGATTATATTCATAGATGGAGGAGAAGTAAATAAAATACTAGCCTTAAAGTACTTAGTGAAAGTTCCATCAGGAATGCAGGAACAAGATTTAGCTAGACCAGTAATAGAAGTAAAAGATTTTAACACAGATTCATTAGAATATGAAATATACACTTATGGAGAGCAAATAGTAGTGGTGCCTGCCGGAGAAAATGCCGAAAGTAACGTGGATCCTAATGAATTGTTACAAGAAATAGGGAAGTATGCAACTAATCCTCAAGTTGAAATTACCGGAAACCAAGCTACTGTCTATGTAAGAGAAAATGATGTTCCAGCTGTACTAGGGAAAGGCGGTAGTAGGATAAAGAGCATTGAAGACAAATTAGGGTTATCAATAGATGTAAGAGCTGGAAAGTTTGAAGGACGAGGAACAATGGATGAAATACGTCCTGAAATAGAAGAATCAAATGACCAGATTACTTTGATCGTGGGTAAGGATTTCTCAGGTAAAAACCTTCAGTTCTTCGATGAACATGATGAATTCGTTTTCTCCGGAACAGTAGGAAGTGATGGAACCATAAAGCTTGGTAAGGATACTCAGATGGCGCATGATTTAATGAGAGCAAACGAAATTTATGGGGTGCTTAGTTAGAAAATTTTTTTCGATTTGATGGGTTTGTTAAGGCCCACCAAATCAGTTAAAAGGACTAATAATTATTATGTTATGAGAATTGATGGGTAGTTGATGAATTGTTTAGAGTATTATGAGTTTTTCGATTTTTTTGATCTTTTCAAAGTCTGACAACATTTATAAACCCATATGATTTATTCACTGAGAACCATGATCGATGACTTTTAGGAGGGATGATTGGTATGGCAAAATCTATGTATGTAAGATTTGATGTTCCTGACGATTTAGCTGATAAAGCTTTAGAGGCTGTTGAGATAACAAGAGATACTGGAAAAGTAAGAAAAGGTACAAATGAAACCACGAAGTCTGTTGAAAGAGGACAGGCTGATCTTGTGGTTGTTGCGGAGGATGTATCTCCGGAAGAGATAGTGGCTCATTTACCTGTTCTTTCTGAAGAGAAAGATATACCTTATGTATATGTTCCTGAAAAGAGAGAATTAGGATCAGCTGCAGGTCTTAAAGTACCAACAGCTTCAGTAGCTTTATCTGAATCTGAAGAAGCAATGGATTTAATAAGAGAGATAGAAGAGAAAGTTACAGAATTGAAGGAATAACCTTCAATTCATCTATATTTAAATTTTAACGCGAGATGATTAAGTTGGCTAATGAAGAAGGATACCCAGCCGAAGTAGTTGATGTAAGAGGGAGAACTGGTGTACAAGGGGATTTAATCCAAGTGAAATGCAAGGTACTTGAAGGTAGAGATGAAGGAAAAATAATTACCAGAAACATAAAGGGCCCGATTAAAGAAGGAGATGTAGTAGTGCTCAGAGAAACAAACAGAGAAGCCAGAGAAATCTCGGCCGATTAAGTAGTAAGGTGATTATATGGTAGAAATACATGAGTGTTCGTTCTGCGGAGAAGAAATAGAACCTGGTACTGGCAAGATGTATGTCAGAAATGACGGTAGAATCTTTTATTTTTGTTCCAGTAAATGTGAGAAGAACTTTAAATTAGACAGGGATCCGAAAAAAGTGGAATGGACCAAAAAAGGCTGAGGGCTTTAAAATGGGCTTTGAGAAAACTTTGATAATTATAAAGCCTGATGCTGTAGTTAGAGGACTTGTTGGTCAAATAATCCAGAGGTTAGAGGATAAAGGCTTAAAAATAGTAGCATCAAAGATGCTTAAAATTGAAGAAGAAACAGCTCGAGAACATTACAGTGAACATGAAGGAAAATCCTTTTTCGAACCTCTTATAAAGTATATCACTAGTTCACCATCTATATTTATGGTTATAGAAGGGAAGGATGCTATAGAAGTTACTAGAAAACTATTAGGCGATACAGATCCTAAAGACGCATTACCAGGAACTATAAGAGGGGACCTAGGATTAGGGAAGGGAAATGCTATTCATAATGTTGTCCATGCATCAGATTCTCCAGAAAGCGCTAAAAAGGAAATAAACCTATTTTTCAGCGAAGATGAAATTCATGAATACGAAAGGGCTGATGAATGGTACCATAGAGAATATTAAATAAAAAATCAAAATAGAGAGGGGTATTATGAGTTCAGAGCAGAAAAAAGAAGAAGAAAAGAACACAAAGAGACAACCACTGGTTTCAGTACTAGGACATGTAGATCACGGCAAAACCACATTACTAGATAAAATTAGAGGAACTACTGTAACTTCAGAAGAAGCTGGAAAGATAACTCAACATATTGGAGCCACTGAAATACCTATGGAAGCAGTGAAAGACGTATGCGGACCCTTAGCAGATAAATATGAATTAGACCTACCAGGTCTTCTTTTTATAGATACACCTGGCCACAAAGCATTCACTTCTCTAAGAGATAGAGGAGGATCCTTAGCTGATCTTGCAATATTAGTAGTTGATGTCAACGAAGGTTTCCAACCCCAGACTCTTGAGTCTATCGAGATACTAAGGAGGAACAAAACCCCCTTCATAGTAGCTGCAAACAAGATAGATAGAATAAGCGGTTGGAGAGAGCATGAAGGAAAATGTTATACTGAAACTCTAAAAGAACAAAGGAAAGATGTTCAAAATAGGCTTCAAAATAAAATTTATGAATTAATTGGAGATTTACACGATAATGACTTTTCTTCCAATCTATTTAATGAGGTAACCGACTTCAGAAAAGAAATTGCAGTTGTTCCAGTTTCTGCAATTACTGGAGAAGGCATACCAGAACTTCTTATGATGTTAACAGGTTTGGCACAGCGTTATGTAGGAGATGAACTTAAAGTAGAGGTTGAAGGACCTGCAAGAGGAACAGTACTTGAAGTGAAAGAGGAAAAGGGAATGGGATCAACAATTGATACAATAATATATGATGGAACATTAAATAAAGACCATTCAATTGTTTTAGGTGGGAAAAACGGTCCTATAGCCACTAAGATAAAATCAATTTTAAAACCAAAAAGGATGGATGAGATAAGAAGTCCTGAGAAGAAGTTCGAGAAAATTGATGAGATTCATGCCGCAGCAGGTGTTAAAATATCAGCACCGGATTTAGATGAAGCACTTGCCGGGTCGCCTTTAATTGCCTGTAAGAATGAAGAAGAAGTAAAGGAAGCGGAAACGAGGTTATCTGATGAATTAGATCAAATACAGGCTGAAACAAAAAGTACGGGAGTTATAATTAAAGCCGATACTTTAGGAACTCTAGAAGCTTTTTATAAAACTACAGAAGAAGAGAACATACCAGTGAAAAAAGCAAAAGTAGGGGACATAACTAAATCCGATGTAATAACTGCAAATACAATAAAAGAGAAAGAGGAAAAATTAGGTGTTATATTCGCCTTCGGAGTAGGAATAACAGATGATGCAAAAGAATTTGCAGAAAAACAAGGCATAAAAATATTCTACAGTAATGTAATATACGAAATAATGGAATCATACGAAGAATGGAAAGAAAAACTAGTGGAAAAGAAAATACAAGAAAAATTAGAATCAGTAACACATCCTGGCAAAATCAGAGTAATCCCGGATGACAGATACATCTTCCGATCAAGAAACCCTGCTATAGTAGGAGTAGAAGTTCTAAACGGTAAAATAAAGGTTGGAAACAAATTAATAAAAGATGAACAAAAAATTGGGAAAATAAAATCAATAAAATCTGGTGACGAATTTCTGGACGAATCAACATCAGGAGAAAAAGTAGCAGTTTCAATAACTAATGTCACCATAGGAAGACAAATTAAACTCGGAGATGTCCTTTTCACAGATGTAACTGAAAAGGATTATAAAGTCTTAAGAGAATATCAAGATCGACTTCCAGAACATGAAAGCGAAGTTCTTAATGAGATAGTTGAAAAGAAGAGAGAAAAAGACTCTTTATGGGGTGTTATGTAATGGTAGAATTCAAAGTTGTAGTTTCAAAATCAAATGGTGAAACAACTCAAGAAGAATTAATAGGAGACGAAGCTGAAACCTTAGTAGGTAAAAAGATTGGAGAAACTGTCGATGCATCAATAATTGGAGAAGAAGGAGAATTAAGAATTCTCGGAGGATCAGATGAAGACGGAATCCCAATGAGACCAGGAGTAGATAGTCAAGGAAGAAAAAGATTACTACTAAAAGAAGGAGTAGGCTACAATCCAAAAGAAAAAGGAGAAAAAAGAAGAAAAATGGTGCACGGAAACACAATAAGCCAAAGAATCGTTCAAGTCAATACAAAACTTGAACAATAATTAGGTGATTTCGAGTGGCAATAAAACCTGAATTAAACATAGGACTCACAGGACATGTAGATCACGGTAAAACCACCTTAGTTCAAGCACTTTCAGGAACCTGGACAGACAGATACAGTGAAGAACTGGAAAGAGGAATAACAATAAAACTAGGTTACGCAGATGCTGTTCTAAGAAAATGTGAAAACTGTGAAGAATACACTGTTGAAGAAGAATGTCCAGAATGCGAAGGATCAACTGAAATCCTGAGAAAAGTTTCCTTTGTAGATGCACCTGGACACGAAGCATTAATGACCACAACAATTTCTGGAGCAGCGATAATGGACGGAGCTGTAATAGTAATAGCAGCTAATGAAGACTGTCCAAAACCTCAAACAAGAGAACATTTAACAGCACTAGAAATAACCGGAGTAGAAAATATAGTAATTGCTCAAAACAAAATAGACATGGTTGATAAAGAACAAGCCAAGAAAAATTATAATCAAATCAAAGAGTTTGTCAAAGGAACAGTAGCTGAAGACGCTCCAATAGTTCCGATATCAGCCGAACATAATGTAAACATTGGAAAACTTATAGAATCTATTCAAAATGTGATATCAACTCCGGAAAGAGATCCGGATGCAAATCCAAGACTTAATGTTGCCAGAAGCTTTGACGTTAACAAACCTGGTACTTCTCCTGAAGATCTTTTAGGAGGAGTAATTGGAGGCTCTCTCATAAAAGGAAAGCTTAACGAGGGAGACGAGATCGAATTGAGACCTGGTAGATTATACGAGCAACATGAAACCTATAAAAATGAACCTATAATTACTGAAGTAACAGATTTACGGTCTGGTAAAGATCCAATAGATGAAGCAACTCCAGGAGGATTGCTTGGTATAGGAACTAAATTAGACCCTAATTTGACTCAGGATGATTATCTTTCAGGAAATGTATTAGGAAAGCCTGGAGATCTACCACCTGTTTGGGAGAACAGCATAAGTATAGAAGTTCATTTACTTGATACTATAGTAGGAATGGAAGAAGAGAAAGAAGTGGAACCTTTGAGAAGCGGTGAACAAGTGCTTTTAAATGTTGGAACAGCTAGGACTGTTGGATTAATATCTGATCTTGGCGGTGGTGAAGCCGAGATATCTATTGAAGTACCTATATCTGCTGATGTAGGAGATCATTTAGCTCTTAGTAGAAGAATTGGAACTAGATGGCGTCTAATTGGCCATGGTATAATTACTGAGTAATATGTCTGAAGATTATGGCGAAGAAGTGCTGGAAGTACTTTTCGATACTAACTTTTTGCTGGCTCCAGTTGAGCTCGGGGTTGATGTAGAGGAAAAGTTGGGTCAGATTTTAGGGAATTATAGGATTTTTATTCCCGTTTGTGTTAAGAGAGAGCTTGAAAGGCTTAGAGAGACTGGTAAGAAGCAGGAACGGGAAATCGATTTAGCTTTGAAGTTAGCTAATAAGTATGAAGAAATTAGGATTAGTGAGGTTGCTGATGATCCTGATGATGCTTTGATTGAATATTCACCTAATAAGAATGTAGTTGTATGTACGAATGATAAAGAGCTTATTAACAGGCTTCGAGAGAAAGATGTTCCTGTGATATTTGTTAGACAAAATAAGTTACTAGATAAGATTGGTGTAATTGAATAAAGAGGGGTATGTAAATGTATAAGCTTATAAAAGTTAGAGATATTGTCCAAATTCCACCTAAGGATTTTGATAAGAATCTTAAGGAAGCAGCTTTAAATGTTTTAATGGAGAAGTATGAAGGAACTTTCAGTAAATCAGATGGGTTAATAGTATCTATTAAAGATATAGAAGAAATTGGAGAGGGTAGGGTAGTCCCTACTGAAGGTGGAACACATCATAAAGTTATTTTTAATGCCTTAGCGTTTGAGCCTCAAGATGGGGAAATTATTGAGGGCTGGGTTAGTGACGCAACAGATTATGCAGCTTTTATAAGAATAGGGCCAAAAGATGGAATGGTTCATATATCACAATTAATGGATGAATATGTATCTTTCGATGAGAAAAACCTACAATTCGCAGGTAAAGACACAAACAAGCTTCTGAAAGTTGATGACAATGTAAGAGGAAGAGTTGTTTCAATAAGCACTAAAAAAGATCTTAGAATAAAAATGACTATGAGACAACCTGGACTAGGTAAACTACAATGGATAGAAGATGAAAGAGAAAAAGAAGTAGAAAAGACAGAAGAGGAGGAGGAAAATGACTGAAAAAGCCTGTACTGAATGCCATGCACTAACCAAGAAAGATAGATGTCCAGTCTGTAACTCAAGCTCTCTTTCCGACGAATGGTCGGGACTAGTTATAATCCTTGATGTTGAAGAATCAAAAATAGCAGAACAAATTGGGGCAGAAGAACCGGGAAGATACGCTATAAAGGTAAGGTAGCTATGAAATACAAGGAATTAACTCCGAAGATGAGAAAAAGTCTTAAGAGACCTCAAGGAGAATTAATAGAAGGAGAAATTCCAGAACCATATAAAATAGCTAAAAAACGTATTAACAGTGACAAAATCATAATAACTGTAGGAGATATTACCTCTGAAAACGCACTCAATGTTGGTATCGATGTTGACATATCGATTTTAGATTACAAAACAAAAAGAACATCATATGACACTAGCTTACCTGAATCCGATGTAGTGCTAAGAGTTGAGAATCCCCCAGGTTACATATCGGAAGATTTAGATAGAGGGATTAAGGAAGCGATAAATTTAATAAATAAAAACGATAAGAGTATTCGGCTAAGGGTTGATGGTGAGGAAGATCTTGCTGTTATCCCATGTGCGAAACACGCCCCTATAGGTTCTATTATTCTATATGGGCAACCTGATGAAGGACTTGTAGTTGTAGAAGTTGATGAGGAAAGTAAGAATTTCGTTAATAATTTTTATGAATCTATGAAGGAGGTTGAAGAGTATGAAATTGACAATTAAAGACAGAAATAAGAATCCACTTTTAGAAAGAGAAGAATTGGAAATTACTATTTCACATCCAGGTGAAAAAACTCCAACAAGAGAGGATGTTAGGAATAAATTAGTAGCACAAGAGGATTTAGACAAGGATGAAGTGATTGTACAGTACATAAAAACCCCTTTCGGTAGTGAGAATTCAAGTGCGCTTGCGAAGGTATATGATAGTAATGAAAGTCTTCTTGGATATGAATCAGATTATTCTTTGGTTAGAAATGGTTTTAAGGAATAGATTTAAGGTGATAGAATGAAATACGAACATTATGAAGTAGAAGATGATGAATTAGAAAGAAAAGGAAGATTTTGTCCACGTTGTGGTTCTGGAGTTTTTATGGCAGAGCACGAAGATCGGTGGACATGTGGTTTATGTGATTACACAGAATGGAAGAATGATTAATCAATAGGAGAGATAATAGGTGGTTAGTAAGGATACCAATTCTTTTTCTAATGATTCTAATTCAAATTCTATTATTTCTTTAGGTATAGAGGGAACTGCCCATACTTTAGGGATTGGAATAGTTAAGGGCGATGAAGTAGTTTCTAATGTTTATGATACTTATACACCTCCTGAAGGAGGGATACATCCTCGTAAAGCTTCTGAACATCACGGAGATGTAGTGAGAGAAATCTTAGATCAAGCATTAACCAATGCTGATATTAGGATTGAAGATATAGACGTGATATCATTTTCTAAAGGTCCTGGATTAGGTCCTTGTTTAAGAATGGTTGCCACAGCAGCAAGATCCATATCAAATTATTATGAAATACCTATTATAGGAGTGAATCACTGCTTAGCACATATAGAAATAGGAAGACTTGTAACTGGATTAAATGATCCAGTAACAACATATGTAAGCGGTGGTAACACTCAAATTATAGCTTACGAAGGAAAAAAATATAGAATATTTGGAGAAACACTTGATATGGGAATTGGAAATGCCATAGATAGCCTAGCTAGAGAAATGGGATTACCGTTTCCAGGTGGTCCAAAAATTGAGAAACTCGCAGAATCATCCAACAACTACATAGAATTACCTTATTCAGTGAAAGGAATGGATCTAAGTTTTTCTGGAACAATGACCAAGGCAATCAATATGCTAGAAGATGGCGCTCCTAAAGAAGATATAGCTTACTCTTTTCAGGAAACAATTTTTTCTGCATTAACAGAAGTAACAGAACGTGCGTTATCTCATACGGAAAAAGATGAAATTCTGTTAACTGGAGGAGTAGCGGCAAATAAAAGACTTAGAAACATGTTAGAGATTATGGCTGAAGACCAGAATGCAGATTTCAAGGTTCCTCCTAGTTCATTATGCATAGATAATGGGGCTATGATAGCTCACTTGGGCAAAATCATGTATGAGAGCGGCGTCAGACATGAACCAATGAATACCCAGGTAAGACAAAAGTATAGAACAGATGAAGTCGATGTAATCTGGAGAAAAGATTAAATTCTTCCCTTAAATCAATTATATTACAAAAAGAACTTAATAAATAACACTGGGATTAAAAATGTCTAAAAGATCAGATAGATTAACATCACATCCTGCGAAAGGGAGTAAAAATTCTCTTTGGATGTGGGCAAAGGTTAGAAATCCTTTAAGAGTAGTTTTAAACTTTTTAGTGATAGAAATATGTAAATATTTTCCTTCCTTAAGGGTTAGATTATTTCTTTGTCGTTTAATTGGAATGGATTTAGGGGAAAATGTTTCAATAGGCCTAGGAGTTCAATTTGATATATTTTTTCCGGATATGATTAAAATTGATGATAATTCTATTATTGGTTATAATTCTACTATCTTATGTCATGAGTTTCTCATTGAAGAATATAAAACCGGTGAAGTGGAAATAGGTAAAAATGTCATGGTTGGAGCTAACAGCACCATTATTGCCGGGGTTAAAATAAACGATAGATCAAAGATTGGCGCAGGTTCAGTAGTGGTGAAAGATGTACCAGAAAATGAGTTTCATGGAGGCATACCAGCTAAAAAACTGAAAGATAATCATTTAGAGACAGAAAATGATTCAAATACCTCAGAAGGAGATTAATTCCATGAACTTATTGAATAAATTATTGAAGAAATTGTGGACTAAAAAAGTTTTAGCTTTAATTTTTATAATAAATATTCTTGGAACTATATTCGGTTACTATTACTATCAATGGCAACTAGCAAACTCAGAATTATTTTTATGGATATTTATTCCTGATTGCCCAAATGCTACATTACTACTTTTAATATCTATACTAATAACTTTTACCGATATCGGAGAAGGAATAGATAATAGAGTTTTTAATTCAATTACAGCTGCTTATCTCATAAAGTATGGTGTCTGGACTGTTTTCACTATCTTATTTTTTTCAGAATTTTTTCTGTCACCCCCAAATCTTCAGTATTACGCCATACTTCTAATTGGACATGCAGGTATGGCTTTAGAGAGTATCCTTATCCTGCCTTTTTCTAAAATTGAATTTCGAAAAATGATTGTTTTTCTTTTATGGTTTTTAATTAATGATTTCGTGGATTATTGGTTAGGAGCGCATCCCTACGTACCAGATAATCCATATAAGATCAAAATTTTAGCTATTTTCACTATTTCAATGTCCTTTATTACAGTGGCTTTAGTTTATCTTTATCCAAGATATGGTAAGAATTATGAACCCTTTAAACAAAATTAAGAGCAGATTAGAAGGTAGAATACCTGAACATATTATAAATAATTTACCTAGTGGTTGGTATAAGCTTGGGGAAGCACTAATACTTGATTTGAGTTCAATAAATGAAATCTACCGTAATGAAGTGGCTGAAGCTTACATGAAAGTTTTAAACGGGAAATCAGTTTTAAATAAATCACATATCAGTGGAGAATACAGAAAACCAAATTTCGAGCATATAATCGGAGAAAAAAATCCAATAGTCAAACATAAAGAAAATGGAGTAACCTATAATTTTAATCCGCGTAAAATAATGTTCTCCCCTTCAAATGAGTCAGAAAGAAAAAGAATGAAAAACAAAAAAATTGAAACCGAAGAAACCTTAGTAGATATGTTCGCAGGAGTAGGACATCTCTCAATACCACTAACACTAGGTCCAAATCAAAAAAATAAAAGAATAGTGGAATTACATGCAATAGAAAAAAATAATTATACCTACAAATTCTTAAATAAATCTATTGAGTCTAACAATATAAATAATTACTATACATATAACTTAGATTGTAGAAAATTTCCGAAGAAAGATTTTGCAGATAGAATACTGATGGGATACGTAAGAAAAACCCATCATTACTTAAAAGAAGCATTCAGAATAATGAAACCAATAGGAACAATTCACTACCATGAAACCGTACCTGAACAAATAATGTATAAAAGACCCATAAAAAGACTGAAAAGAATCGCAGCTCAGAAAAAATACCGAATAAAAGAATACAATATAGAAGTAGTTAAAAAATACTCACCAGGAGTATGGCATATAGTAGTTGATGCTAATGTAGAAAAGAAGTAATTAAAATTCATTCTTTATCATACGGCTCTCCTTCAGCTTCTGGAGCTCTCGACCTTTTGTA
>CAYNOZ010000012.1:0-25981 GCA_964398955.1 uncultured Thermococci archaeon
AACCAGAATTCACATCAAAACAACTCCCAAAACCAAAGAAAAAATCCGACTCTAAAAAGGAATATTTAATAAAATTGGATGATAAAGAGTATAGTACGAAGGTTTGGGAAGGTAAATAATTCTTTTAAATCTTTTTATTATATTTTATGGGTGTTTGAATGGATAAGAGTCTTGTTAGAAGGATTATGGAGGATGCATTGGTTGAAGGAAGTATGGAGCCTGGTGAAGAGGTTAAGGTAGAGGTTGATCAAACACTTACTCATGATTCTTTAGGAACTTTAACGTATTTAGAGTTTGAAGCTATGGACGTTTCCAGGGCTAAAACGGATTTAAGTGTTAGTTATGTTGATCATAATACTTTACAAACTGATTATAGATCTTCAGAGGATCATGAGTATTTAAGAACGGTTGCAGCCAAACATGGTATTCATTTTTCTAGAGCAGGAAATGGTATATGTCATCGAATTCATTTAGAGAGGTTTGCTAGGCCTGGAAAGATATTAGTCGGTGGAGATAGTCATACTACTACTGCTGGTGGTGTGGGTATGTTGGCTATTGGTATGGGTGGTTTGGATGTTGCCTCGGCAATGGCTGGTGTGCCTTTGTCTTTTAGGTTTCCTGAGGTTGTTGGGGTTCGTTTGGTTGGTGAGTTGCGTGATTGGGTTTCTGCTAAAGATGTTATTCTTGAGCTTCTTAGAAGGGTTGGTGTTGAAGGTGGTGTTGGTAAGGTATTCGAATACTTCGGACCAGGAGTAAAAACACTTGACGTCCCAAGCCGAGCCACAATCACCAACATGGGGGCTGAAACTGGTGCTACCACAAGCATATTCCCAAGCGACGAACAAACCAAAGAATGGCTAAAAGCCCAACAAAGAGAAAACCAATGGATTAAAATGACTAATGAAGGTGTTGATTATGATGAGGTCATTGAGATTGACTTAAGTGAGATTAAACCAATGGTTGCTTTGCCTCATAGTCCAGGTAATGTTGTTGAATTAAATGAGGTTGTTGGATTAGATGTTGATCAAGTAGCAATTGGTAGTTGTACTAATTCTTCCTTCAAAGATTTGAAAAAGGTTTCTAAAATTCTTGAGGGTAATAAAGTTTCTGAAGATGTAACTCTAATTATTAATCCTGGCTCTAAGCAGGTAGTTGAAAATCTTATTGAATCTGGTAATTATCAGACTTTAATCGATTCTGGTGCATGGATTAAGGATAATGCATGTGGTCCTTGTATAGGTATGGGAGGGGTTCCTCCTTCAAATTCAAGAACTGTACGAACTTATAATAGAAATTTTGTTGAAAGAACTGGTACTCCATCTGCTAAGACTTATTTGGTGAGTCCTGAAGTTGCTGCAGTTACTGCATTGGAGGGAAAGTTCTCTAATCCAAAATCTTTGAATGAAATTGGGGATGTTGATTTGCCTAAAACTCTTCATTCATATGAGAGCTTTATAAAACCTCCTAAGCCGCCCGAAGAGGCTGGTGATGTAGAAGTTGTCAGAGGATCTAATATTCAGCCTCTTCCGGATTTCCCTCCATTGCCTGAGAAGTTAGGTGGTGAGGTTTTGATTAAGCTTAGTGATAATATTACTACTGATCAGATTATTCCAGCGGGTCCTGAGATTTTACCTCTGAGAAGTAATGTTCCGGAGATTTCAAAGTATTTATTTTCGACTATGGATGCTAGTTTTTATGATAGGGCTATGATGAAAGATGGGGGGTTTATTGTTGCTGGAGAGAACTTTGGTCAGGGTTCTAGTAGGGAGCATGCAGCTATTGCTCCTAAGTATGTAGGTATAAAAGCTGTTTTAGCGGAATCATTTTACAGGATTTATAGGGCTAATCTAATTAATTTCGGTATAGTTCCTTTAGTTGGCGTAACTAAGTTCATTGATCAGCAAGATGCGTTAGAAATTGATTTGACAGATTTAAATGAGGAAAAAATTACTGTTAAGAATAGAACTAAGGATGTAGAATTAGATTTTGATCTTATTTTGTCTGAAAGAGAGAGAAAAATTTTGAAGGCAGGAGGGTTATTACCTTTCGTAAGTAATAATCATCACAAGTAGATGTAGAAACCTTTATATTATTTGTATCTATTAATTATTGTGAATGAATTGACGTAAAACTAATCTTATTTACGAAAATTTGTTTTTACTTTATATTTTATTTTATATTATTTAATTAGACATTCAAATAGATTAAAATTATAAATAATGTAATTAGAGAAATGGTATAATGCCTTTGATATCCGCAAAAATTTCAGAAGAATTACTAGACAAGATAGAATCTAAAGAAAATGATACAGATAAAAGCAAATCTCAAATCATACGTGAAAGTATAAGAAAATATGTTATAGATGAAGAAGGAAAATTAAACAATGAACATTTAGAAGATTTAAAATCTCTCAAAGAAGAAATGAATCAGATGAAAAATAAAATAAAGGATATAGAGGATAATAACCATAATAACTCACAAAGTAGTGAATATGATCATCCCCATAATAATAATAATAATGATGTTGTTTCTAGAGGTTCTAATTTAGATAATACGGATAGACAGATAATCTACTATGTTTCTAATGGTTCCCATTCGTTATCCACTTTAGCTGATAAAATAGGAGTAAGTAGGAGTACTGCCTATAGGAGAATGAGAAAGCTCGAAGAAAAAGGTTTACTGAAAAAAGTTTCGGATATGCCGGATTATACAAAGCTGGATTTAGATTTTACAGTTTTAAGTTTAGACGTTGAAACTAAAAGCTTAAATGATTGTGTAAATTACTTAAATAGTAGAGATGAAGTAAATCTTATAATAGAAACTTTAGGGGATCATGACGTTGTATCTTTAATAATAAACGATATGAAAAATCCTAAAGAAAATGTAAAGGAAATAATAAACCAAATGGAAGAAAAAAATATAAAAATAAAGGATTTTGACGTTTCCACAGGAAGATCATGCGTAAAATTTGACTTCACCCCATCAATACCAGACGGGTGCAGAGAAAACGACTAAAACCCTGAAAAACATAATTTTAAATAAATTCTGAAGAATACCAATCGAAAATAAAGGTGGGCAGGATAATGGAAGAAACTAACTACAATTCTTATTTGGTTGGAGAACTACCTGAGGGATGTAAAAAATGTGTACTTGGAACAAAAATGGTTCTATACGTAACAGGTCTATGCCCCAGAAACTGCTTTTATTGCCCATTAAGTGAAAAAAGACAAGGAGACAACATTTTCGCAAATGAAAGACCTGTAAATAATATTGATGAAATAAAAGAAGAATCTGAAAAAATGGAAGCACTCGGAGCCGGCTTAACAGGTGGAGATCCATTAGTAAAAATTGATAGAACAATAAAATATATTAAAAACCTTAAAACAGAGTTTGGAGAAGATTACCACCTACATCTATACACAACAGGCAAACTAGCAACCAAAGAAACTCTAGAAAGATTGTATACCGCAGGTCTAGATGAAATAAGATTCCATCCAAATCTCTTCGAAGACATCACTACAGAAGAATTAAATAACATAGAAAAAGCCTTAGAACACGATTGGGATGTAGGAGGAGAAGTACCTATCATACCTAATAGATTAGAACCATTAAAAGAATATGCAAAATTCTTAGATAAAAAAGGAGCGAAATTCTTAAACTTAAATGAACTAGAAATGGCTGAAGTAAACTACGAAGAATTAAACAACCGAGGACTACGTTTAATAAGCGATGAAGGATCCGCCGTAGAGGAAAGTCTTGAAACAGGCCTAGAATTTTTGAAATGGGCCGAAAAGAACACATCACTAGATTATCATCTATGCCCATCAGAACTTAAAGACAACATTCAAATGAAGAATAGATTAATAAGAACCGCTAAAAACATAAAAAAACCATATGAAGTAATATCTGACGAAGGTCTTTTAAGAAAAGTCGTAATAGAAGGAAAAACTAATCAAGAAATAATGAAAATCTTAAAAAAGTTAGAAGTACCAGAAAAAATGATAGGAACAAATAAAGACAATAATATTGAAATAGCATGGTGGATTGCGGAAGATTTAAAAGAAATGAACCTTGACCTAGAATTCTACTTTATAGAAGAATACCCAACATGGGATAAATTAGAAACCTTCAGATCCCCTCTAGAAGATCTTTAAATTTCAAACAAATAAGAAAATTATAAAAATTAGCCTTCCTAATCAAAATCCACGATAAAAGCCGAATTCTCGAGCTTTTTTAATAATTTCACGATATTCGGTATTTGTAATTCTTCTATTTAATTCTTTGTAATTATTGGCTTTATAAGAAGGGTGATATTGCTTCATTATATTTATATAAGTTTCTAAGGATATTTCGTTAGCTAAAAATTTCAAAATTTTTCCTGATTCCGCTAAATTATTGGGAAGAACTAAATGCCTTACTAATAAGCCTTTTTGAGCTATACCATCCTCAATTTTTAGATTTCCTACCTGCTTATGCATTTCTTTTACTGCTTCTTTGTTTACTGTCCAGTAATTATTAGCATTCGAATATTTTAAGGCTTTTTCATTAGATCCATATTTCATGTCCGGCATGTATATATCTATTAACCCTCTTAATTTTTTTATAATTTTCAGAGAATCGTACCCACCAGTATTATACACTATAGGTATTTTCAATCCCTTATTTTTTGCTTTCTTTAATGCTTTCACTAGCTGTGGTGTGAAATGTGTAGGGGATACCCAGTTGATGTTATGAGCTCCTTTTTCTTGTAATTCAATCATTATTTCTGCTATTTCTTCAATTTCTTTATAATTTCCTAATCCTTCTTGAGATATTTCTGAGTTTTGGCAGTAAATACAGTTCATACAACAATTTGATATGAAGATAGTTCCTGAACCATTTTTACCTACCAAACAATTCTCTTCACCATAATGTAAATAATGGGAACTGATTTTAGTCTTTACACCTGATTTACATATACCATATTCGTTTTTTAGTCTGTTTACTTCACATTTGTGACCGCATAAATCACATGATTCCTGAATATTCCATATTTCTTCTACTCTAGAATTGAATTCTTCTTCATCCATAGACAGGTAATTAGGATCCATTGATTAGATTTACAAATGGGAGTTTAAGTAATTGGTTTTTTTTGGGAACCAGAAGATATTTTTAGATTTGGTCACTATTTTGTATGGATGATTGAATGTTCTTTTCTGATGACAAGGATTTTAATGATCAGAGGAAGGAGATGGTGAATAGGTTAGAGTCAATGGGTTCTATTAGTGATGAAAGGATTAAGCAGGCTTTTCTTTCAGTTAAGAGAGAAAATTTTATGGATACTAAGTATAAAAGCAGTAGTTACCATCCTCATAATCCTTATCCAATTCCTGGCAAGCAGGCTACAATTTCCGCTCCAGATACATATGCGTTATTCTATGAGAGCTTAGAATTAGAGGAAGGAGATAACTTCTTAGAGATCGGTTCTGGAAGTGGTTATGGGGCAGCATTGGCTAAAGAGATTGTAGGAAGCACTGGAAAAGTAACTACAATAGAAATGGATGATAATACATTTAAATTTGCAAAAGAGAACCTAAGAGAATATGATGTTGACCTAATTAATAAAGATGGTAGAAGAGGTTATCAAGAAAACGCACCTTATGACAAAATTGCGATCACAGCTGCCACTGAAAGAATACCAGATCCGATAAAAAATCAATTAAAGGAAAATGGAAAAATAATAGCACCGATAGGGCCGAGCCAATGGTCACAAGTTCTTACCTTATATGAAAAAAGAGATAATGACTTAAAATCAGAAAGCCTAACAGGAGTAAGATACGTAAAACTAAGAAAATCATAGTAAACTTTTCGAAATTATTTTATTATCCTTAAATCCTTAAAAATTGTCTTCTTGATAGTTATTATTCTATGTGTAAATTTCTTTGATTAATTTACTAATAAAAATTATGTTTTTGCCGTCTTCGGTCTATTGAAAATTTATTAAAGTATTGATTTGAATTTGGTTATGATTGATATTTGGGGATTTTTATGGATGATGAGAATTTGTCAAATAGATTGGATGAATTAGGTTTAAGCGTTGAGTTAAAAGAGTATACTCCTGATCCTGAAGAATTATCTACTTGGGCTGCTTTAATTAGTTATTGGGAGGATTGGAGTTCTGATGCTTTGGAAGAGGTTAATAGGGAGGATGTAGATGATCATTTGAGACGTGTTTTAGGTTATGGGCATGAGACTGTTATAGAGCATGCTAATTTTACATTTGCTATTGAAGGTTGTTCTAGGGTCTGTACTCATCAATTGGTCCGTCATAGGCTTGCTTCTTATACGCAGCAAAGCCAACGTTATGTTAAGATTGAGGAGGATGAGGAGAAGGTCTTCCAGTTACCTGATTCTATTAAGGGTTCTGAGTTAGAGGATGAGGTTAGGGATCATTATAGGGATAGTATGGATCTTTATGAGGATTTATTAGATGCTGGTATTCCTAAGGAGGATGCTAGATTTGTTTTTCCGCAAAGTGTTAGATCTAAAATTGTTGTTACTATGAATGCTAGAGAGTTATTGCATTTCTTTAATCTTAGGACTTGTTACAGGGCTCAATGGGAGATTAGAGAGATGGCTTGGAGTATGTTAAAGCAGGTTAAGGAAGTTGCTCCTGTGATATTTAAGGAAGCAGGGCCGCCTTGTGTGAGAACTGGTGAATGTCCTTTCGGTGAACTAACTTGCGGGGAATTGGATGGCGTATTACGAAGATATGATAGGTTAAACGATGATATTGATTAATCAACTATTAACGGAACGATTTTAGCTTCGTTTGATTCTGGATTGATTTTTACTAGTCCTTGTGGAGTTATTTTTAATTCGGGGATTACTGATAGCCCTATAAAAGAGAGAGTCATGAATGGGTGATTAAGTTTCCCTCCTAACTCTTTGTATGAATTGTTTAGCTTTTTTTCTTTTTTCATTACTTCTTCAGGATTTTTTCTTGACATGAGTCCGCCTATTTCTAATTTTAATTTGTCAATTATTTTACCGTTCTTTGCTATGGCCAGACCTCCTTCCATTGCTTTTACTTTATTTAGGGCGGTGGCTAGGTCTTGATTATTTGTTCCAACTCCAATTATATTGTGGGCGTCATGAGCTATGCTACTGGCTATAGCTCCTTTTTTCATTTTAAATCCTTTTGAAAATCCGTTAAATAATTTTTTACCGTTTCTTTGTATTATAGATGTTTTTAGCACGTCTTTTGATGTATCTGATTTGATTTTTTTATTGTTTAGTTTTAAGGTTTTTTCAGTATTTTTGGTTATGACTTGATTGTCAAGAACTTCAATTGTTCTGACTTTGACTTTTTCTTGTTCTGTGTCAGATCCTGTTTTTATTATCAAGTCGTTTGGTTTGATTTTGAAGTTGCCCATGGTCTTCTTGACATATTGGGGAGGATCGTAGTTTGGTTCATTAAAGACCTTAGTCCCTTCTTTTGCTACAAGTTCACCATCAATGAAGACTTTATTTACATTAAATTCTTCAAGGTTTTTGATCGTTACCAAATCAGCTTTGTTACCTGGAGCAATACGGCCTAATTCATCAAAATTAAAATATTGAGCAGTATTAATCGTAACCATTTGAATTGCTTCAACCGGATCAAGACCATAAGATACGGCTTTCTTCAAAGAATAATCTAAATGACCATTTTCAATTAAATAAGTAACATTACGATCATCACTAACCATAGAAACATTTCTAGAGTCAATATCATTATTAATAACTGGTTCTAAAACTTCTTCAAGATTCTCTTCAGTACTTCCCTCTCTAGCCATTACCTGCATTCCCATCCTTAGTTTTTCAAGAGATTCTTCAGGCCTAGTTGTTTCATGATCAGATCTAATACCATGCGAGAGATATTCTGACAATGTTCTCCCTGATAAACCAGGAGCATGACCATTAACTATCTTACCAAGATTCTTAGCAACTTCTATCTTCCTTAAAATCTCTTCATCCTCTTTTAAAACACCATCCACATCCATTACTTCACCAAGACTAATCGCTTCAGGAATATCACTGAAAATGCTTTCAATATCTTCAGAATTTAATTCAACACCATGATATTCATAGGAACTAGCAGGCACACATGAAGGAACATCAATAAAGATCTTCAAAGGAGACTTTCTAGATTCTTCTGAGAAATATTCCACACCTTTATATCCTAAAACGTTAGCCAATTCATGCGGTCCTGCTACAACAGTTGTAGTACCATGAGGAATAACAACTTTAGAAAAACTAATAGGAGATAAAAGAGAACTTTCAATATGGATATGGCCTTCGATGAAACCGGGAGCGATATAATTAGCTTCTATTCTTTCTTTCGCCTTAATCGATTCATTAAAACTAACCGATGCAATAATATCATTATTTATCCCAACTTCCCCATGGATAATTTCGCCTGTTTGGACATTAATTATGTCCCCTTCAATAGCTAAATCCATGGTCATCGCTCCCAAACCTCCTTTCTAGTATAAACCACCGTTCACGAGTAATGCTAAAATCGCTTTCCTCATATGTAGTAAGTTCTCTGCCTGATCATACATAAGAGAGTCAGTATCAACTACTTCATCTTCTGCTTCATTTCCTCTGTCAACGGGCATTACATGCATAAATTTAGCATTATCGGTATAATCGTCCCTCTCATCAGCTGTGTATATCCAATCCTTATGTTTAGCTGCTAATTCTTTTTCTTTTTCCACACCGTTTTCATACCTATTTAAAGTCATCCAATTACGAGGGAATACTATATGAGCTCCAGTTAAAGCCTCTTCTTTATCATGTGTTAAATTAATTTCTCCTCCGTACTTTTCACCATTTTCTTTAGTCCAGTCAATAATTTCTTCATCTGGTTTATAACCTTCTGGAAAAGCTATGTCTACGTCCATTCCAAATCTGCTCATTATTAACGCTTCTTCTTGGATTGAACAGTTAGAACGTACCCAAGGTGAGTAAGACCATGAGATAGTTATTTTTTTATTGGAAAGATCATCTCCTAATGCTTCTTTTACTGTGAACAGATCGGATAGTCCCTGTGAAGGGTGGAATTTGTCTGATGCCATGTCAATGACTGGTACTTCCGCATGGTCTGCAAATTCTTCAATTATTTGAGCTCCTTCTCCATACCATGAAACTTTATCCTCTAACATTCTTATACCGACTGCTTCACCGAATCTGCTCATTACTTTGGCAGTATCTTTTATTGATTCCCCAGCTCCAGGTTTTTGTTCTTTTGAAACTCTCATTGAGCCTGGTTCTAGATATTGAGAATGTCCACCTAGTTGTGACATTGCAGTTTCAAAAGTTTGCCTTGTTCTTGTTGAAGAGTTAAAGAAGAGCATTAAGAAAGTATCTCCTTTAAGCAGTTCGTGACTTTCTCCTAGGTAATATTTTCTTTTCAAATCTTTAGCTGCTTCAATAGCTGCATTTAATTCGCTTCTATCCCAATATTGTGTACTTAACAAATCTTTACCTTCTAAATCTACCCAACTCATACAATCACCTATTTAAATTCTTTAAAACCTTAAATTAAAAAAAAAAAATTAATTCCTTAAAGTTTTATCATATAATTTCAAAGCCTCTTTTTCAGATTCTTCCAAAATCCTATCTTTATTCAAAGTAGTGAACGAATAATCATCAAACAAAATACGGCCATCAACTATAGTATGGGAAACATCGGTACTCTTTGATGCATAAACAATTGTAGAAATAGGGCTTTGATAATCGGTAAATGGGCTTACATGAACATTATCCGTTTCAATCAATGTAAAATCCGCTCTTTTCCCTTCTTCCAAGCTTCCAACTTTTTCCTCAATTCCTAAAGCTTCAGCCCCATTCAAAGTTACCATATCAAATATTTTCTGAGCTTTCATTTTAACTGGATTAAGCAATCTTCCTTTCTGAATCAAAGAAGCTCTTCTCATGTCCTCAAATATATCTAAATTATTATTACATGGAGCCCCATCTGATCCGATAGAAACGTTTACCCCCTTATCTAACATTTCCGGAGTTTCTGCTATACCAGAAGCTAATTTAAGATTAGCAGATGGACAATGAGCAACTGTGGTTCCAGTATCACTTAACATATCTTTTTCTTCTTCATTAATCCATATACAATGAGCTAATACAGTATTCTCACCTAGAAATCCAATATCATGCAAATACTCAACATTCTCTTTTCCAGTTAAATCTCTAACTAACTCTACTTCCCCTCTGTTCTCTGAAGCATGAGAATGCAGCCCGACATCATGTTCTCTGGAAAGTTCTGCAGATTTTTTCAAGGACTCTTCAGTGCAAGTTGGAACAAATCTTGGAGTAAAGAAATAGCTAATTCTGTTATCTGCTCCATCCCATTCCTTCATCAACTTCAAACTTTCGTTAATCGATCTTTGAGTTGATTCAACTAGGGAATCTGGAGTTTCTCCTTCTCTATCAATAATAATCTTCCCTGATCCACCACGAATACCGGATTCAACCATAGCCTCGAATATTTTTTCCTGATGTTTAACACTGCCAAAATCCAAAATCGAAGTAACTCCACTCCTTAAAAGTTCTAATAAACTGAGTTTGGAAGAGTAGTAGATTCCATTTCTAGAAATATTAGCTTCCATAGGTAAAATTTTTTCATTAAGCCATTCAAGTAACTCTAAGTCGTCCGCAGTACCTCTAAATAAAGTTTGAAGAAGATGAACATGAATTTGAATAAAACCAGGAGAAACGATTTTACCTGAAGCGTCAATAACTCTTTCAATATCGTAATCCTCTTTCACTTCCTCTAAATCACTTGTTTCACCGATCTCTGCAATTTCACCACTCACTGAAATTAAACCACCGTTCTTGATGTACTCGTCAGAATTCTTTATTAAATAATCTGAACTCTTTATGTAAATGTTCTTCTTATCTTCCTCTGGCATAATACTCATATTATCTCCTTGAATTCAGAAACCAGGAACTTCAATACATTTAACCGGGCAAACAGATACACAAAGACCGCACTGATTACATCTTTCAGGATAATCAACAACTGCTTTGTTATCCTCCCCTTTCAAATGGATGGCATCATAAGGACATTCCTCTTCACATCTCATACAGGAAGTACAGTCCTCCTGATTTACTTCAACAGGTTCCGCTTCATAATTTTCACTATATTCCTTTTCACCGATAAGTCCCTTGAATTCATCAACCGTTTCAAATCCATTACTATTCATGTAACTCTTTAATTCATCAGCAACCTTCCCGTAAACTTCTGGACCGTGAGTAATACCTGCAGTACATATTCCAACTGCATCAGCACCTGCTAAAATAAATTCAGCAGCATCTTCTCCAGATTCAATCCCTCCAACCCCTATAACAGGAATATCAACCTTCTCAGAAATTTCATAAACAATTCTTAATGCTAAATTCTTAATTGGAACACCACTAACCCATCCATAACCATTTCCACCTAAAACAGGTCTTTTCTTCTCAGCATCTATCTTCAAAGTAGGACCTAAACTGTTAATAGCAGTAATTCCATCCACATAAGGCTCTAGTTCACCAGCTAACTCAGCAGGATCAGGAACTCCAGGACTTATCTTAGGAAAAATAGGAATATCAACATTATTCTTAAGAGATTTAGCAGATTCTATAATCGGGTCATATCCCTCGCCAAGATAATGTGTAGAAAATTCAATACCATCAACACCAACATCCTCAATAATAGGGCCTAAATATTCTAACTCTTCAGCACTATAACCAATACTAGCAATTACTGGAGCATCTGCAGAATCAAGGACCATAGGTAATTCCTTATCAACCCATTGCTGAAAAGGTAACTCAGACCATAACTCTACATTAGCCATCCCTGAAGACTTATAATGAACCCGATCTAGAACAGACATATGAGGCCGCAAAACCCTAGCAGGATCCACACTAATAGTTTTAGCTATAATACCACCTGCACCACCATCCAAAACATTTAAACAAGATTCACCATCTTTAACAGGAGGCCCAGGCGCCGGAAGAACCGGATTCTTAAAATCAATACCGGCAATATCCACACCTAAATCAACCATAAATCATCCCTCAAACCTACCAACAAAAAATCAATCCAATAAAACAATCTGGCAAAATATCTTTGATACGGAAAAGGAAGCAAAATATAAAAAATTTTCCCTAAACTAAAAAATAAAAAAGCAACCAACAATAGAAATTCAACAAACAGAGAAGTGACCCCACAGAAAGCTGTGGGCTTCCATGTGGGCCTTATCCAAAGGGAGTTTGCCAAGCATCAGGCTTCTCTCATCGACCTGACCAACATGGAACTTAACTCCAGGAGAAGACTGGATTAAACTAGAACTCGTATTAAAACTCGTAATGGTTACTTTATTCTTATTTTCCCTGACAGCTCTACACTACCACTACACTCTACACCGAAATCGGTTTCGAGCTTACCTAACCTTGGATGTTGGCTGAGGCTTTAGCCAATATCTCAAAAGGCGTGGTATCAGTTTTTGATAATGTTAAAGCAACGCTTCAACTGCAACTGAAACACCGTTTCAGTATAAGGCAGACTCTCAACCAACTGCCAGTTACCCTTAAGACAAATCAATTTCATATCCTACATCATTCATTTTTTCTACTAGATTTTCTTTCCATGCTTCATCAAGACTAATGTAAGTAATCTTTTCATGATTTTCAGGAATTTTAACCCCTTCTTCATGTAAAATAGCGATCTTATTTCTTCCTAATAGTCCTGATAGGTATCCTGTTTCAAATAATTTTCTTTTCCCATTAAATTTTTCTGAATCTTCATCAAAATCATTTCTGGTCCATAGTGAGATACCGAATTCAATATTAGGATTCTCCTCAAGACTCTCCTTTAAAGTTTCTTCATCTCTTGGACTCCAATTAATATTTACTGTATGTATATCTATCTCTTTTAATTCCTGAGCTACTTTTTCTTTATTTTCGTCCTTGTCGTCACTTATTAAGAATATCTCAACTTCTTCGTCTTCTTCCCCTACTAGTTCCTCAAGTTCTCTAAGAATCTCTTCATCCGCCTTTCTTACACTGATATTAGTTAATAAGTTTTTAAGAAAATCATAGGCACGATTCAATTTATTCTTAGAAGATTCAAAATCAATTTTCTGAAATTCATTAAATTCTACAGAATTTTCACCATACAATTCTATTAAATTATTTTCTATCTGCTTTTTCCAAACTAAAAATTCTGATTCAACTTTCTTCTTCGATTTTAAATTCTTTAATCTTTTACCAATCTTTATAAGTTCCATTAAATTCTTTTTATCGTCATCAGACATAATTAAAACACCTTAAATTTAGATTCACTCAAAATCCATAACAAAAACTCGAATCATTAACAATATTAAAACAATAATGGATTTAAATTATTTGGTGTAATATTTTTTACTAAAAACCTAAATTTTAGAGTTAGTTCGCTAATATTTTGTTTATCAAAAGAAAAAATTTATTAATTTATTTTTTCAATTTGTTTGGGGCAGTGGTTTTCTCCAATGTTTACTCAGGTTCTTTCGTGAGGAAGAGGTGTTCTCGGAGAAAAAAGATAAAATTAATTTAGTGGGGATTTAATTTGATCGGTTTACTTGAGTCCTTGTTTTTGGGTTTGGTTCAGGGTTTTTTAGAGTGGTTACCTGTTAGCAGTTCAGGTAATATAATTCTTATCTCCGAATTACTTGGGCTTAGTATTAATGAACAAGGATATTATTCTATGTCTTTAAGTTTACATTTTGGAACTCTTTTAGCAGTTCTTTATAAGTATAGAATTCAATTAAAATCTTATTTAAATTTTAAAACTATTAAATTAGCCTTTAAAAATGATAAAAACAATAAATCTAGATTAAGTCAAAAAATTTTAATCGATTCTAATACAGTAAGATTTATCTTGGTATCAACTATTTTTACAGGATTAGTAGGTTTGCCACTCTATTATACTATTAAAGGAATCGAATTAAACCTTTTAATCCCAATTATAGGAATTTTATTAATAATTACTGGAATAATTTTAAAGTACACAAAAAAAATTGGAGAAAAAGAAATAACTTCAAACTGGGATATGTTATTAGTCGGGGCAGCTCAAGGAGTAGCAGTACTACCAGGAATTTCAAGATCTGGAATGACAATATCAGCACTTCTATTCAGAGAGGTCAAAAGTAATAGAGCACTAGAACTATCATTCCTAATATCAATACCAGCAATAACAGGAGCAATAACACTACAAATAATAGAAGGCACAACCCCAATCCTAAACCTAAATTTTTTAATATCCACGATAGCCTCATTCATTACTAGCTTAATAATGATGAATACTTTGTTAAAAATTGCTGACAAAATAAAATTTTGGAAATTCTGCATATTCTTCGGAACCATAGCCCTACTAATGAGTACAACATTCTACTATATTCTATGACAAAATACTAATCAATCTATAACCTTTCTTTAATCTTATCAAAAAAATAAATTATATAGATTAAGTTTATAAATATTGAATTTAATTTTTAAAGGAGATTAATATGGGTCATCATCCTGAACCTGAAATGGGAACTGAACAAGATGTCATACTTGAAAGAATTTTCGCTTTTATAATAGATACAATATTAGTTGGAGTTGTTGCTTTAATTCTGTCATTCTCAGGGTTAATTTTTGGTTCGTTCTTTTCAACGATGAGGCGTGGAGTGGGAGCACCAAATTTAACTATTATGATTTTCGTAGGGATAATTATTGCGGGTTTCACTCTATTTTACGCATTTCTACTTGAGGGTTATTGGGGTCAGACTATAGGGAAGAAAGTAGTAGGGGTAGTGGTTGTAAAGGAAGACGGATCAAAATGTACTTACGAGGCTTCAATTATAAGAAACCTACTAAGAATAATAGATTCCTTCCCACAGTTCTACATAGTAGGATTAATAGTTATAGCAATAACAGATAGAAGACAAAGAGTAGGAGATCGTTTAGCAAATACAGTGGTAGTTAAAACAGCAAGATAAACCAATATCTTAATTCAAAGTTATTTCAATTAAAAAATCTCTTTATTATTCTTAAATATACCAATTTGGATTTGATTTCAAGATTCTTTTGTTTAACTTATTTGGTGATTTTTTATCCATACAGGCTGATAAGTATTAGTCCTGTTATTACTAGTGCTGAAGCTGTAATTTTTTGTATTAAAACGGTTTTTTTGAAGTTGTCTTGTAGTACTCCTTTTTTGAGTTTTGTTATGACGAAGCTTGTTGATACTACTAGTAGTAATTTGATTTTTACTACTGCTGAAGCTAGTGATACTGGACCAAGTGATATTGCTTTTGTGAATACAAAGTAACCGAGTACGAGTAAGACGCTTGCAGGTAGTAAAAGCTTCATACTTCGGATATTCAGATTTTTTATGTCGGATCTATTTTTTATGAGTAATAAAAATGACGGTATGACCCCTCCTACTCCAAACCATATTAATACAGGTAATAGTCCTGTTTGGTTAGTTCCGGTCTTAACGAATATATCCCTAACCGCAAAAAGAAATGCAGTAGATAATCCGAAAATAAATCCGTATTTAGATTCTAATACAGTAAATGTTTTTCTAGGATCCTCCAACGATATAATATACGCACCAACAACCGTGAAAATAATACCGACATATACAATTAAATTAAAAGATTCTCCGATAGTGAAATAAGCAATAATCGCAATAAAAATAGAATTAGTAGCTAATAATGGAGCAAAACGTGATACTTCAGTTTTAATGATTCCTTGATAATATGTGTAATTAGCTAAAAAGTAAGCGAGACCACCTAACAAGGAAGGTATAACAATAGAAGAATCATAAGTTATATCTCCAAATACCAATGAAATTAATGTATATAACGAAAACATTTCTAATCCAACTATAGCAGCAGCTAAGCTGGGATTTTTTATTTTGTTAGACATTAAGAATTTACTAATCACATCAAATGAAGCCCATATGAATGCTGTAGCAACTGTAAGTATCAACCATAACATAATCAAACCATTATTCATGTCAACTTAAATACTTGATGTAAAGTAAAATTCCAGTTTGTGGGCACTGATTAGTAGATTTAAAGGATCTTATTTTTCGATCCTTTAAAATTTGTTAACATTTCTTATAATTTATTTTTTGCTTTATTTCTATGTTTTGAAGTGTTTTTTTGTTCGGTTGGCGATGTTTACTAGGGTTAGCATTAATGGTACTTCTACGAGGACCCCTACTACTGTTGCTAGTGCTGCGCCGCTTGATATTCCGAATACTGATATTGCTACAGCTACTGATAGTTCGAAAAAGTTACTTGCTCCGATCATTGAGGCTGGTGCTGCTATTTGATGTTTTAGGTTCCATATGTAGGACCATCCGTATGCTATTGTGAATATGAAGAATGTTTGTATTGTTAGTGGGATTGCTATTAATATGATGTGGATTGGGTTTTTTAGTATTACGTCTCCTTGGAATGAGAATATTAGTATTAAGGTTAGTATTAGGCTTATTATTGTTATATCATTTAGTTTTTCTAAGAAGACGTTTTCGAACCATTTTTTTCCTTTCTTTTTGAGTAGGTATCTTCTTGAGATATATCCTGTGGTAAGTGGAATTACTACGAATAGGATTACTGATAGTATTAAGGTGTCGTAAGGTACTTTTATCCCTCCTATTCCTAGTAAAAATGTAACTATAGGTACGTATGCGACTAATAAAATTAAATCGTTTGATGATACTTGTACTAAGGTGTAAGCTGGGTCTCCGTCACTTAAATAGCTCCATACGAATACCATAGCTGTACATGGTGCAGCTCCTAATAAAACTGCTCCTGCAAGGTACTGATTTTGTAGAGGTACTGATATAAAATTATTGAATATCTTTGTCATAAAGATGTAGAATATTAGGTACATGCTGAATGGTTTTATGATCCAATTTGTTATCCATGTGATTAGTAGTCCTCTTGGGCTTTCTTTCACTTCTAAGATGCTTTCAAAGTCTATTTCAACCATCATAGGGTAAATCATAGCCCATATCAAAATGGATATTGGTATATTAACATTTGCATATTGAATTTTACTTAGTGTGGTGGGTATTGTTGGGATTAATTTTCCCAAAGATATTCCTATTATGATAGCGATTGCAACCCATATTGATAAATATTTTTCGAAGAAGCTTAAGGTTTTTTCTACTTCATTATCTTTTATTTTTGATTTTTCTTTTGTTTTTTTATCATTCATCGGGATAAACCTCTTATATTCTTTTATTAGTTTTTGAGCTAAATTTTTTGAATTTTAATTTTGAAGGTTAAGTCACTATTTATTTCAAACTTACTTTAGAAAGTGAAGTATTAAAAAGGATTAGTTTCCAATTATTAATGTACTATGAAGAAGGGAAGTAGGTGTAATAATTGTTAAAGTTTGAAGAAGCGCTAAAATGCGATGAGGAAGGAGATCTTTGTAAAACTTATGGGATATTGAATACTATAGGGAAGAAATGGACTATCTGCTTAGTAAGCATATTAGGAGGAGACGAGGGGCAACGTTTTAATGAATTACAAGAAAAGCTGAACAATATTAGCCCTAAAACACTTTCAAATAGATTAAAAGAATTACAAAAGGCAGATTTAATTATTAGAGATGTTAAACCGGAATCTCCTCCAAAAGTAGAGTATAAATTGACAGAAGATGGTGAAGATCTTAAAAAGGCTCTGAGACCGTTAGTTGAATGGATAGATGATAGGAATGGAGATTCTTAAGTTTTAGGTTCTTAATAATTATAGAATGTAAATTAATTTGTGATTAGAAAGTTAGAAGATTAGGTTAAATATTAGTCCTAGTATGAGTATTCCTATTCCTATTGTGGTTGCATAGGCTGTTATTAGTTCTTTTTTCATTACTTTTTTCAGCATTATGAATTGTGGTAGTGATAGTGCTGCTACTGACATCATGAAGGCTATTGATGTTCCTATTGGCAGTCCTTTTCCTATTAAGCTTTCTACTACAGGTATGACTCCCATTATATTTGTGTAGATTGGTATTCCAACAATTACTGCTCCTGGTACTGCAAGTGAACCGGTCAGATAATCATTGATCACATTTTGAGGAACGAAACCATGAACCAAAGCCCCTATACCTACTCCAATAAGTACATAAGGCATTACCTGCTTTATAATATCCTTTGCTTCTTTAAAAGCTCTTTTAGCTCTTAATTTTCTAGTAAGTTTTTCCTCTGAGGTACTGGTTTCGCCAAATTCAAAATCCATAACGAATCTTTCAAAATTCAATTTCGTCAAAGTGTACCCTCCAAGGATACCAATTGAAACCCCACCTAACACGTATAGAGCTGTAATTTTCCATCCAAGTACACCGAATAGAACTAATATTGCTGCTTCATTAACCATTGGCGAGACGAAGAGAAAGGTAATTGTCATTCCAAACGGAATTCCTGCACTGCTAAACCCTAAAAATATAGGGATCGTTGAACAAGAGCAGAAAGGAGATATTATTCCAAGAATCGCAGCTAAGAAATATCCATAGAAACTATGTTTACCTTTTAAGTAATCTTTAATCTTTTCAGGATTAATATAAGTCCTTAAGTATCCAACTCCAAATATTACAATCATTAAAATAAAAGAAATTTTTAGACTGTCATATATCCAGAACTCTAATGCATCGCCAGCTCTACCTGTAATCCCAAAAGAGGAAACTATGAATTGTGCCACTTCACCGAAGATCATTTATTGATAGCCTCTTTTAGTTCTTCTTCGTTAGGTACTCTACCTTTAAATTTAATTTCATTATCTATTGCAACAGCTGGAGTGCTCATAATACCTTTTTTAGCTAATTCAGCCGGATCTTCAACTTTGATTACTTCAGCAGAAATATTCATCTTCTTCACTAGGCCTTCGATATCTTCCTTTAATTTTTTACACGTGGAACATCCTTCCGATCCAAATACTTCAATTTTCATCTTTAAACACCTCTTTTGAAATTTTAAACAATTTTCTTATTTTTTTCGGATTTTTAATCTTTCCTTCAACTCTTTTTCCTCTTTTCCGGGTTTTAATTACACCAACGGATTCTAATTTTTTGAAGTGTCTGTAAGCAACTGATCTATCTCTGTTTATTACTTCATCTAGTTCACAAACACATGTAAATTCTTCTTTTTCTAAGAGGAATTTTATTATTTCGATTCTCTTATCAGATCCTAGTACCTTGAACAATCTTTGCATACATGCACATTAATGCATCAACCTTATTTAAATGTTTCCCGAAAAACCAAAAACAACCAAAAAACTAACAAAAAATAATCCACTAAAAATTAAATAGAGAAATATAAAAAATATAAAACCTACTTAAAACCATAATTATCTTCTATTTCATCAAAAAGTTTCTCAACCTTTTGCTTTATATTTTCTCTAATTTCTCTAGTATCAGCTAAATCTGCATTCCCCGGGTCTCGCAAATCCCAGTCCCTATCTTCACCATACAAGTTGGCTGGACAAACATTCTCCGCAGAACAACCCATAGTAATAACTATATCAGAATTCTTTAAATCAGAAACACCAATACTTTGAGGCTTTTCATCCCTGATATCAATTCCAATTTCCTGTAAAGCTTTAACAACATTATCATGAACATGATCTGCAGGTTCAGTTCCTCCGGAAACTATTTCCACATCTAAATTACGTTTTTCACATTCTACGGCTGCTAAAGCAGCAGCAATTTGACTTCTTCCAGCATTTTCCACACACAAAAATGCAATTTTTACCTCAGAATTACCCGACATTAAAATCAAATAATATAAAAAATGAAAGTTAATAAATTCTTCTTTAAATAAGTAATTCTTCAATTCCTTTGGATTGGTTAAGACTATGTTATTACTCTTCGAATCATTATCTTACGATTAGTATAGGTATGTCTGTTCTTTCGTATATTATATGGTATTTAACCATTGTTTTTTTCTTTATTTCTATTATTATTAGATCTGGTTTAAAGTTATTGATCTCTTTTTTAACTTCTTCAGAGTATTCTCCAGTTACTACTTTGGTGTTAATATTTTTAGAGTTGTTCAACTCTTCTTTCCATTTGTCAAAGAAGGTATCAAATTCTTCCTTCAGAGCATCCTCTATTTCACATTCCAGTTCTTCAATCTGTTTTTCAGTTCTTATGTATTCACAGGCTCTATTGATCTTATTTATCATTTTCTTTTCGATAATATACAAAACTTTTATATCACAGTTGAATTCTTTAGTTAAGTCTCTGGTTTTATCTATAGCTTTTTTAGAAAGATTTTCTGATGAAATCGGCAATAATAGTTTTTTAAACATTACTTAGGCCTCATAACATATATCTTATTTATTTAAAGATTATATTTAGAGTATATAAAGTTTTCCATGATGAGAATGAGAATATAAAAAGATTTTTGATAAATTATGTTATTGGTTGTGATTTCGAGGACTTATTTAACATTTTTGGTGTGTATGGAATTAATTTATTATTTTTGGGTTTCTTTTCCGTTGACAAATACTTTTTCTATGTTTGTTCTCACGTCAAGAGGATCTCCGTCCATTACTACTAGGTCAGCATCTTTACCTGGTTCTAAGCTTCCTACTTGGTCGGATATTCCTAGTATTTCTGCCGGATTAATTGTTATCGCTTTTAGTGCTTCTTTCTCAGGTAATCCACCTTTAATTGCTAGTGCTGCGTTGATTGGTAGGTATTGGATTGGTACTACTGGATGATCGGTCATTAATGCAATTTTTACTCCTGCTTCATTTAGTTTTGCTGGGGTTGTATTTGATCTGTCTTTTAGTTCGACCTTTGATCTTGAGGTCATTAATGGACCTACTATTGCTGGGATGTTCTTTTCTGCTATTTTATCTGTAATTTTATGGCCTTCTGTGCAATGTTCTAGTGTTAAGTTGATATTAAATTCTTCAACTATTCTAATTGCTGTCATTATGTCATCAGCTCTGTGTGCATGAGCTTTTAATGGGATTTCTTTTTTTATGAGTTTGATGAGGGTTTCATGTTCTAGATTTGGTTCAAATTCTTCATCATTTTCTTTTCTATTCAGGTAATTTTTTGCTTCTGTTAGTTTTCTTCTTAGTATTGCTGCTGTTGCCATCCTAGTTGTTGGACTTTTTTCTTTTTCTGAGTAAACTTTTTTAGGATTTTCACCGAAAGCCCCTTTCACTCCGACCGGTTCTCTTATTATCATATCATCAATATTTTCTCCCTTAGTTTTTATCACTACACTCCTTCCTCCTATAACATTTGCACTGCCTGGTCCCGTCATAACAGTAGTAATCCCATGATTTAACGCATCTTTCAACCCCTGATCTCTTGGGTTAATACCATCTAAAGCTCTTAAGTGAGGTGTGCTCGGATTTATTTTTTCATTATAATCTTCTCCTTCCCAACCGATACCTTCTTCATCTATACCTATATGAGTGTGAGCATCGACCATTCCAGGCATAACAGTTTTACCTTCTAGTTCTATTATTTCTGCTTTATTCGGTATTTTAATTTCGTTTTTAGATCCGATTTTCTTTATTTTTCCGTCTTCAATAATTATGATCCCGTTTTTGTATTCTTTTTCTGCCATCGTTAGGATATGACAATTTTTTAAAGCCTTCATTTTATCATCTTACCTGTGCATTAATTATAGTTCATTTTATTATAAGCTTCTTATAGTTTTAGGTTCTGGAGATTATATACTCAATATTTTTTTATTTTTGCTTGTTTTTTGGATACTTAATGGATTCAAAAATGATATAAGGGTTGGGTTTTGAAAGGTTTTGATATTATGTCCCCTTTAGAAGTGGTGTTATTGATTGTCGCTGGTTTCGTTGGTAAGCGGTTTTTGTCTAGTAGGGTAGAGTGGGGTTTACGGAAATTTATAAATTATGTCTTGTTCCCTATTTTCACGTTTTATAATCTTGCTCCACAGACTTTGTCCGGTATCTGGGGGATGAGGGATGCTGTTTTGTTCGGATCATTAGTTCCTGTTGTTGCTGTTAGTATTGCTTATTTTTTAAGTAGGAATTTGGAGAGGGATGTTAAGGCGAGTGTTTTGATGTTATCAGTTTTCGGTAATTCTGGTGCTTTGGGCATTCCTATGACATCTCTTTTTGTTGAAGATACTACTGCGGCTGTGATTTTCTTACAGGGTCATAGAGTAGGATTTTTCTTGTTGGTGTTTATTGGAGCCTATTATGCTCATGAAAAACCTGATTTAAAAGCTACTGCTAAAGATGTGATATTGTTTCCACCTGTTATAGCGGCGATTGTAGCTATTTTATTACCTTTTAATGTTCCAGGTTCAATTTTGAATGTTTTGTCTTATCCAACTTCGGTGACTCTACCAATTATGTTGTTTTACTTTGGTTCTAGGTTGAAGATTTCTAAACCAGATTTTGATATGGTTTGGAGAATTGGTATTTCTAAGATGATAGTTCCAACAGCTTTAGTTTTATTAGTTTCTCTATTGGTTGATTTACCTTCTCGAAGTACTATATTAGTTGAAGCTTCAATGCCTCCAGCTATTTTAGCTAATTTATTAGTCGGTGAATATGGATTAGGTGAGAAAAGAAGTGTTAGTGTTACTATGTTCTTAACAGTTATTTCAATTTCAATTTTAGTTCTATTAAGTACCCTAGGTGGATGAAATGTTAAATGATATAAAAATGGATTTACATGTGCACACGATTGCTTCTGGACACGCTTACAGCACTATAAATGAGATAGTTCAAGAAGCTAATAAAAAAGGAATAGAGGCTATTGCAATTGCCGAACATGGTCCTAATATGCCTGATAGCCCTCATCCCTTCTACTTTGGAAATATATATTCAATACCAAGAGAGATAAACGGGGTGAAAGTGTTCAAAGGAGTTGAAGCTAACATAATTGACAAGGAAGGGAATTTGGATCTTGGAAAAGAATATTTAGATAATTTAGAATTCGTAGCAGCTGGTCTTCATCCATACACTGGATATGAAGGAGAAAAAATTGAGGAAAACACTGAAGCAGTTACTAATGCAATAAAAAGTTCTGAAATAGATATGATAGTACATCCATGTGATTCAAGGTTCCCAGTAAATGTAAGAGAGTTAGTACAAGCTGCTTCTGAGAATAATGTGATTTTAGAGTTAAATAATAGATCCTTCATACCTACCGTTGATGGAAATTATAGAGGAATCAGAGAAAATGCTATTGAAATGGCTGAACTAGCGCAAAATAAAGGAGTTTGGGTAGGATTGAATAGTGACACACATCATTCATCTGAAGTTGGTGAACTAGAAAACGGTTTAAAAGTAGCTAAAGAAGCAGGATTAGACAAAGAAGATATAATAAACACAGAATTATCCAATTTAAGACAATTCTTCGAAGAAAAAGACAGAGATCTAAGGCAAAAATTTTAAATAATTTTTAGAACCTTTTTTCATCTATTCACCTCAAAGAGACCCCTTCCTAATCTTTGATTAGGTGAGGGTAGTTGACTCTTATGAATTCATTTAGTAGTTTTCTTTTAAATTATCTTTACCCATTAAATTTAAATTGGTTTAGAAGAAACTTTCAAAAAGGATCTTATGACGAAAGAGGAAAAAGTTGTAATTGTTGGAGCTGGTCCAGCAGGACTATTTGCAGCTAATAGTTTAAAAGAAAATTTTGAAGTTACTATTATTGAAAAAGAAAATTATATAGGAGGCTCAGGTTTACATTCTGATGGTAAACTTAATTTCCATCCAAAAGTAGGTGGAGATCTGACCGATTTTTTCAGCATGTCAGAAGCATGGGATGTAATGGAAGAAATCAAACAAACATTTATGGAACTAGGAGTTCCTGAAGTAAATATTAATGAAAATGGAATGGAAAAACTTGACAGAAAATCTTCTAGTGCTGGAATAAACTTCATGAAAATAGAGCAAACACATGTTGGTTCCGATCACCTACCAAATGTAATGCAGAGATACAGAAAAAAACTGGAAAAATCTGGAGTAAAATTCAAATTAAATACTAAAGCAGAGAATATTGTATTGAATGATCAAGTTAAAAAAATTAGAACAAAAAAAGGCGAAATTGAAGGCGACTACTTTATTTTAGGACCTGGAAGATCAGGTTCAGAATGGCTAAGATCTTTAGCTAAAGAACATGAACTAGGCTTAGAGTACAATCCAATAGATGTTGGGGTAAGAGTTGAGGTTCCTAATTCAGTTATGGATGAGATAGTAGAGGATTATGGAATATGGGATCCTAAATTCCATATAAGAACCCCAAGTTACGATGATCCAGTTAGGACATTTTGCGTTTCCCCTAAAGGTTATGTGGTTAAAGAGAATTACGGAGACACCTTTGGTGTGAATGGGCATAGTATGAGAGATGAAGAATCTGAAAACACAAACTTTGCTTTTTTAGTTACTATAGATTTAACAGAACCACTTGAAAGTACAATGGATTACGGTAAAAGAATAACTCAATTAGCAAACACACTAGGAGGAGGAAAACCCTTATTACAAAGAATTGGAGATATCAGAAAAGGCCGAAGATCAACATGGGACAGAATAGAAAGAAGCTACGTAGAACCAACATTAAAAGATGTCACTCCAGGAGACCTAACCATGGCCCTACCAAGAAGAGTAGTACAAGATATCTTAGAAGGACTAGAAATGCTTGACGAAGTAGTACCAGGAGTCAATTCCAACTCAACACTACTCTACGGACCTGAAGTAAAATTCTACGCAATGAGAGTTAGCACTGAAGAATACCTAAGAACAAAAATACCTAATCTATACGTAACAGGAGACGGAGCAGGAGTATCAAGAGGAATAACAGGAGCCGCTGCAACTGGATTAGTCGCGGCAAAAGACATAAAAAATAATCTATGAAGATAATTGATCTACAAAAAATAAGAGGATAAAGAGTTTGTTCCTCTTTATTAAATTTTTTTATATAGAACTATCTATGAAGCTTTATCGTCATAGTTGAAATATTTTTAGTTCCACCTTCTTCTACATCAATTTCTTCTGTTCCTATGTCTATGCTTTCAACTTCTACATCTGGTAGGAATCTGTTTCTAGTTATTTCTGCTACATCAACTGCTCTACTTATAGCTCTACCTCTTGCCATTAGCCGCACTTCATTAGTGTCTCCTTCATTGAATTGAGTCATTACAGCAGTCACATAATTCATGACTTGCTTATTCCCAATGTATACAGTATTGTCGTCTGCCATTATTACACCAATTTAAATTATAATAACTACTAAATAAGTGTTTGGGATATAAAGTGGTAGAAAATAAAAAAATTATCTAGTGAACCTTTGAAAATTCTGAATTACCGTAAAATTAATTAAAAATTAGTTTAAAGCTTCTTTATCTAGGTTTTTAAATATTTTTCTTACAATTAAACGGACAAGAGTAAGATAAGAATGAATCAACCCAAGATTTAACCAGTATTTTCTATAAAGATTAATTTATATCTGTAGAGTGAAGTCTAGGAGCCTCAGCTTCTGCTAACATAAACAATCTTTTGAGTTTCAATACTTTCCTTAAACTTCTTTAATACAATTTTTAGCAAATAATTAAGGCAATAAAATAAAATAAGGAGTTAATCAATAATTTAAATTCATTACTGTCTCAAAATTCAATAGTTTAAATATTCTTTAAAAGATAATAAAAGTTTTGAGCTTCAAATTAAGATCTTAATTAAAGTTTTTATATTTTATTTGTTTAAAGTTTAAATAAATAAAAGTATATAAATACATTAACTAAATATATTAGATAAATAATGAGGAAGATGAACCTCTTCTTTAGCTATGATCTTAAAGTCGTTTAGTAAGTCAACTACCCCGCCTTAAAGGAAGGGGCTTGTTTATGGTGCTGCCAGACCATAGGGGCAATTTAATTATCTGTGCCTCAACACGGAAGTTTGGTGTA
>CAYNOZ010000013.1:0-25278 GCA_964398955.1 uncultured Thermococci archaeon
ATAAACAAGTAAAAAACGAAAGTGAAAACCAAAAACAGGCCTAAGATTCTAAAGAACTAACTTTGTAAATTAAGAAAAAGTAAATTTAAAAAGCTTATAAAAAGAAAAACAATTATTTAACATTAAATATTTGTTAAAAAGGAATGAGTGATTTCTAATGAAGGTTGAATGCTTAAAATGCGGTAAAAAATTTGAAAAGAAGGATAGAGATCAAAGAAATTACTGTCCTGAATGTGAAGAAGAATTTCAAGAAGTAATAGATAACGGTGGATTCATAGTAAGAAATCGATTTCAAAAAAGAAAATCAAAAAAATATCCATACATAATTGAGAAAACCGAAAATCTGAAAAGAGGAAAACAACAGACAAAAAGCCAATACAAAACACAAGTAAAAGCTTTAGCAGCTGCAAAAAAATTAGCAGAAGTAAATGGAGTACAAGCAATTTTCAAATACCAAAAAAATGGAACCAAATGGATACTCAACAATTACTTAGAATCTCATCCAGATATCATGAAAAAAGTTAAAGAAGAGAATGAAGGATTTCCAAGTAAAATATTTTAAAGAATCATGAAGTTGTCCACTTTCAATAGGTTATTCAGATAAACTTCTATTAGACTGAAGTGATGTCAATACCCAGTTTTTTCTCGATTTTACTTGAAAAGGTTTCGATTAATGTTCTTCTATTAAAAAGATTTTTATATTAAGAATTGTTATGTCTATTGTTGAGTTATGTTATTGCTGTTCTTTTTCCGTGAGAGGTGGAATTATTCTTAGGGATAGACACGGTTCTAAGGATATTGATAGAGAAGAGGATGAAAAAGAAAAAGTTAACAAGTTAAGTAGGCTTAAAAAGTTTAAATCATATTTAGAGGACTTAGAAGGTCAGAACTTGGAGAGTATGTTTGAAGATTTAATGGAAAAGGCTCGTGAGAATCGATTGTCAAGAGATAGGGTAGCTGAAAAATTAAATTTAGATGAAGAAGGAAACATTACATCTAAGGAAATTCAGAAAATTAAAAAGAAAGAATTTGTTTCTATACAGAGTTTAAAAGATTATGATCTTGTTTTTCATGTTCCTGCAGTGTCTTATTTAACTTATAGAGGTATTAGGACTGAGGCTATTTTGGCTTTAAAAAGAGAGATTAGGAGACTGGAAAGAGATTTATCAGAAGATGAAGAAGAGAGTTAATTTTTTTCTTCATAGTTTTTTACCATTTCTATTCTTTTATTTAAGGGTGGATGATCGTAGAATAGTATTTCCACTATCCATGATGGTTCTAATTCTGATAGGTTAATATCTGATAGTCTTTTAAAACCTGATATTAGTCCTTCTGATTCTTTGATAGCTTTTATTGCGAATAAATCTGCTTTTCTTTCTCTATGTCTAGAATAAAGATTTTCTACGGGTTCTATTAAACTCTGTAAACCGAAAATAATCAGTAGGAATAGTGGTAAATGATTAAAGTTAGTGAAACTTCCCCAATTTCTAAAGATCAGGTTTACTAAGTACAGCATTGGAAAAATGGTTACAATTTCTATGATTATAAATCTTACTACATCCTTGTGAACGTAGTGACCTACTTCATGAGCTACTACTCCTTTAATTTCTTTTTCATGGAATTTTTCAAGTAATGTATCGAATAGGTAAAGTCTTTTAGTTTTTCCCATGCCAGCAAAGCCAGCATTAGCCTTTTCCGTTTTTTCTCCTGCTAAAACCTTTACGACTTTTTTAACTTTTGAAACTCCATTTTCTTCAGATAATTGGATCAATTCTTCTTCTAAATTTTCATCATCGACTTGTTCTAAGTTGTAAAACAGAGGAAAGAATATAAGGTGGCTAATGTTGGACAATATTCCTATTAAAACTATGTAAATAATTCCTGCGTATATCCACCAATGATTAGGATAGGTTCTACCAATATAAAAAATTCCTAAGACAATAGGTATTATAAAGATCATAGAGATCAAATAGGACTTAACTTGATCCTTTAACCATTGAATTTTAGTTAAATTGCCTAAGTCAAACTTCTTTTCTAAAATATATCCTGAATAAAAGTCTATAGGTAGCTCCACCAAATCAATTAAAGTAAAAAATATTAAAACATATAAAAGTGAACTTAACCAATAAATTATTCCTCTAGCTGGGTTATTGAAGAGTTTGAGAGAGAAATTTAAGATGTAATTCGATAAAGGAGTTAAGAAAAGTATTAACAATACTAATAATGATAATATTGTTCCTCCTATGAAATTAGTGTATAATTTCTGCTTTGAATAAAGTTTAGCCTTTTTTCTTTTTTTCTCATTAAATTCGTAAGGATACTGAATCTCAGAACCATCCATAATACCACATTAAATCCTCATGAAACAGTACTAACTACCTCCCGAACCTTATTAATTTTTAGATCTTAAAAACTGATATTCCTACAAATTCTTTAAGATAATTTCCTAAAAAATTTTTTAACTAAAATATTAAAAGTTCGGTTTTCTAGAGTATATTGAGAAACTGAAACTGAATTCAAAAAATTATTGTCAATTTATCTTGTTTAAAGAGACTGATCATTTCAGAAGGTGTTTTAATTGAATAATGAAGAAAGATTTGATTTGTACTTGGATCCTTTTTCAGGTATTGCGGGAGATATGTTTTTAGGTTTGTTAATTGATTTAGGTGTTAATATTTCTGATTTACGACCTACGTTTGATAAATTGGGCTTGGATTATGATCTAAGTGTTGATAAGGTTAATAAGAGCGGGATTGAGGCTACTGATTTCAGGGTTTTATTTGATGATTCTGGTCATAATGAAGTTTATTTTCATGAGATTTTGGATTTGTTAGATGATTTAGAGGATCCTGTTTCTAGTAGGTCTAAGAAGATTTTCCGGAGACTGGCTGAAGCTGAAGGTAAGGTTCATGGTTTAGATTTGGAGGATGTTCATTTCCATGAAGTTGGTGCGGTTGATGCTATAATTGAGATTGTTGGTGCTGTTAAAGGTTTGGAATTGTTGAATGTAGAGAATGTTTACAGTAAAAGAGTTAAGATTGGTTCTGGTACTGTTGAAATGGATCATGGTGAATTTCCTGTTCCTGCTCCTGCTACTGCTGAATTGATTAAGGAGTTTCCGGTAAGTATTGATCATGGTGTTAGTACGGAGTTAGTTACTCCTACGGGTGCGGCTATTCTGGGTGAGTTAGTTACTGATTTTGAATTGGAAGATATTAGTTTTGAAAAGGTTGGTTATGGTGCTGGAGATAAGGATTTAGATAATCCTAATGTGATTCGAGGATTCCTGTTACCTAGGAAAGGTTATGATGAGAATCGGATCGCTTTAGTTGAAACTAATATTGATGATATGAATCCTGAGATCTATGAGTATGTTTTTGAGAAGCTTATGGAGAATGGGGCTTTAGATGTTTCCATTAAATCTTTGCAGATGAAGAAGAGTAGACCGGGTGTGGAATTATCAGTGATGTGTCCACTGGATAAAAAGGATGAGATCATAGAAATTATTTTGAAGGAAACTACTTCTATTGGTGTAAGAGTTAGTTCGCCTGATAGAGTAGAGGCTTTGAGAGAGATAAAAAAAATAGAAACAGATTTAGGAGAAGCTAAAGTTAAAATATCTAGGTTTAAAGATAATATTGTTAATATTGCTCCTGAATATGATTCATGTAAGAAATTGGCTAAGGAAAACAATGAATCCTTAAAAGAAGTTTATAGAACTGTTAATTATGATGCCGAAAACAAATTTAAAAAAGGTGAATGAATGTTAGAGGAAATACTAGAATCATATAAAGAAGGAAAGATAACAGAAGAAGAAGCTGAAGAGAAAATACTTAAAAACTTCTATAATGAAGGGGACAGCTATTTAATAGACGCTAATAGAGAAAAAAGGATAGGTTTTCCAGAGATAATTTATGGAAGAGGTAAAAAATTAGAAGAAATACTGGAGATAGTAGAAGAAACACTAAAAGAAAGAAATATAGCTTTTATATCAGATTTAAACGATGAAAAAAAACGTAAATTAAAACAAAAATTTTCTGATTTCACCATAAATCAAACAAATAAATTAATGACAATTAAAAAAGATAATTACTCTCCAAACCATTCAGGTACTGTAGGAATTATAACCGGAGGAACTTCGGACGTTCCATACGCAGAAGAAGCTTCCCTACTACTAGAAGAACTTGGAGTAGTAACTAAAAAAGCTCACGACTCAGGAGTTTCAGGAATACATAGATCATTAGTAAGCGTGAAAAGGATGGAGGAAGCCGACCTACTAATGGTATTCGCAGGAATGGAAGGAGTTCTACCCACATTAGTAGGGTCAATCACAGAAAAACCGATCATAGCAGTACCAACCCCGATAGGTTACGGACACGGAGAAAAAGGAGAAGGAGCATTAACAACTATGCTACAAAGCTGTGTACCTGGAATACTAGTAGTAAACATAGGAAACGTAATCGGGGCAACAGCAGGGGCAATAAGAATTCTGAAAATTAAAGAGGACCAAAAATGAAGAAAATAAGCCAAATAAAACAAGAACTAAAGAAAAAAGAAAAAGTAGCAATAATGTATTCAGGAGGAGTAGACAGCACACTACTAGCTAAACTAGCTCACAAAACACTTGAAGAAAACACAATAGCAATAACAATAAAATCAAATATAACACCCGAACAAGAATTAAAAAAATCTGAAGAAATAGCAGAAAAAATAGGAATAAAACAGAAAATAATTCAAATAAACGAACTAGAAAAAAAACATCTAAAAAACAACCCTCCAAAAAGATGTTACATCTGCAGAAAAACTAGAGATAAAAAAATAAAAGAAGAAATCGGACAAAAATACAACATAATAGCAGATGGAATGAACTACACCGACCTCAAAGATTTCAGACCAGGAATAAAAGCATCAAACGAAGACGGAATTTGGCACCCATTCATAGAATTTAAAGTAACTAAAGAAGAGATAAGAGAATACTCAAAAAAATTAAGTCTACCAACTTGGAACAGTCCTACAACATCTTGTCTATGCTCAAGATTCCCATACAATCTCAGCATAACTAAAGAAAGAATAGAAAAAGTAAAAAAAGCTGAAGAATACCTAAAATGTCTAGGATACAAATCAGTAAGAGTAAGACATTTCCCGAAGAACACTGCTTTTATAGAAATCAGTCAACCAGAAAGAATAATGAAAAATAAGGACGAAGTCAGTCAAAAATTAAGAGAGTTAGGATTTTCATACGTAACTATAGATTTAGAAGGATATAAGACAGGGAAAATGAATAGAACATTAGAAAACAATACAAAAAACAAATATAATCCAAAAAATTAACGAAACGACGAAGTTTTATGATTTGAGAATTCTTGAATTCTAAATTTAATTCCTATAATAATTACTAAGTTATATTGATCTGCATTAGACCCTCAGAAAAGGATCAAACAAACTATGAAACAATTTATTTAGAAAAGAATAACAAAAAAAATAAATAAAGGATTAAAGATAAGGCTTATTCTTCTTTAACAGCCATTCTAATGTCTTCTCTTTTTACGGTTTTTCTGCCGGCGTGTTCTGCGAGTTCATTTGCCCTTGTAGCTACTTCCTTTCCTTTTTCTTCAAGGACATCTGCAAGAAGTTCGGCAGCTTCACCAGATACTCTTTCGGCACCAGCCTTTCTTATGATTCTATCGACCGGAGATACAGGTAATTCAGCCATAATATTTCCTCCACCATGATTAATAACCCCTCCTTTATAAAGGTTTCGGAATTAAAACAAAGAAAATTAGAATAATAGTTACCAACTAAAAATTATAACTATAATTCCACCTAGAAACCCTGATCTCGATAAGCCCCTTGATCCAAATTACCTCAGTCAAAAACCAATTTACCTGAGATCACAGAAAAAAAATAATTCTGAATTAAAGATCAACAAAAAATAAAGATCAATGATCACGACCAAATTAAGATACAACCTCATCTAGAAAAAAATTCGATATAACCTGATTACTAACAAATTGAATCTGATCGAAAATAATTTTAAACTAAACTGTGGATTCACAGGAGGGCTCTCATGGATCTAGTAGTAATAGGTCATGTTTCAATAGATCATATTAGATACCCAGGAAAAGATGAAATAAGAATACCTGGAGGTGGAGGAGCAGCAGTTGCAACTTCAGCTTCCTTAATCAATGAAAAAGTAGGCTTAGTTACAAGAATAGGAGAAGATTTTCCTGAAGAATGGCTGAAAAAATTGCAAACCTTCCTCGACACAGAAGGAATTCAAACACTAAAAGGAAAAACAATCAATATATACATGATATACGACGAAAATGGAAACGTAGAAGCTCCAGTAAGTGGAGGAAGCGTAGCAGAAAACATAGGAAAAATAAAAATACCGAAAAAGTATAAAAACCCAAAAATATATCACCTAGCCCCCATGCCACCAAAAGAACAACTAAAACTAACAAAAAGACTAAATAACAACATAATAAGCATAGATTACAACCCAACATACATGAAAGAATACAAACAAAACAAAAAAACACTCAAAGAAATCGCATCAAAAGTAAACATAGCCTTCCCGAACCAAAAAGAAGCAAAAACCATAACTGAAGAAAACAATATAAAAAAAGCAGCAAAGAAACTTCACCAATGGGGAACAGAATTAGTAATAATCACACACGGACAAAAAGGAGGAATCATATACAACGGAAAAAAATTCAGAAAATACAATGCCCTACCAATCAAAGAAAAAGAAATAGTAGATCAAACAGGAGCAGGAGACTCCTTCATAGGCGGATTCCTAGCAAACTATACAAAAGAACAAAACATAGACCAATCCATAAAACAAGGAACAAAAAGAGCTAAAAAAGTTCTGCAAAAGAAAGGAAGCTGGAGCATAGAATGCTCAATACTCTAATCATCCCTCAAACCATCAACTAAATCCATAAATTCCGAAGCCCTTCCTACATCAACATCATTATCAGTAACCCCATTCTCTTTCAAGGAAGTCCCAACAATAAATCCATCAGAAAACTCCCAAAGATCAGAAATATTATCCTTACTAACACCAGACCCTATCAAAACAGGAACTGAAGACAGATCATAAGCCCTTTCCAACCTATCAAAATCTACTTGACTTCCTGTCCTCTTACCACTTATAACCACACCATCAGCCAATCCTCTCTCCACAGTATCCTCAATCGCTTCATCAAAAGAGCTGAAATGATCCGCATGCTTCACATGAACATCAGCAAAAACACTGATCTCATCCGAAAACTTATTTCTAACCTCAGCCAAGTCATCAGCCGAACCTTCTATTACCCCCTGATCAGTGAAAGCCACTCCACTTAAAACATTCACACGGATAAAATCAGCATCAACAGAATAAGCTATCGAGTAAGAAGAAACAGAATCATTCCTAAGAACATTAACCCCAAAAGGAATAGAAAGTCTTCTATCCACCTCCTCTCCAATAACACTCATCGATGAAACCGTAATAGGATCAACAGTTTTCGAATAAGGTACATCTCTAAAATTCTCAACTAAAACAGCATCAAAACCAGCCTCCTCCAACTTAACAGCTTCCTCCACAGCATGATCCACAACCTCACCAAAGTTACCACTATACTTAAAAGATCCTGGAAGAGGCTTAAGATGAACCATACCAATCAAAAACTTTTCATCAAAACCCATATAACCATCTCTTAAATCTATAGAACCCCTATAAAAGTTAATATAGACCCAATCAAAACCAACAATAAACTAAACATGAAAAAAGTAGTCATTTCACCAGCATAGAGATTAAGGAAAATTCCTATAAGCGTAATTTGAATTCCACCAGAAACAAATTTCATATCTCTACTCATCTTAACCATAACAACACCATTCAACAATTATTTTTCTCCATAAATTAGATTTTTGGTGTCTATGATCTTCCTATAGGATTTTTCCGGTTAATTTTTTTAGTACCGACTACATAATCACGATATGAAAGAAGCTGATTTTATTTGGATGGATGGAAAACTTGTAGATTGGGAAGATGCGAAAGTACATGTTTTAACTCATGCTTTACATTATGGTACTGGTGTTTTTGAAGGTATCAGAGCGTATGAAGGGGAAGATGGTCCGGAAGTATTCAGATTAGATAAACACATGGACAGATTCATGGATTCAGCTAAAATAACAAAAATAGACATGGAATACAGCAAAGAAGATCTAATAAAAGCGATCGATGAAGTAATAATAGAAAATAACTTAGATAGCTGTTATATAAGGCCTCTAGCTTTTAGAGGATACAAAGAAATGAATCTAAGTCCTTTAGAGAATCCAGTAAGAGTTATGATAGCTGCATGGCCTTGGGGATCCTACTTAGGAGAAGAATCTCTAACTAAAGGAGTGGATGTTCAAGTATCCTCATGGACCCGTCATCATCCTAACGTAATGCCAACAAAAGCTAAAGGAACTGGAAACTATTTGAACTCAGTTATGGGGAAAATAGAAGCCGTTGAAAACGGGTACAAAGAATCAATAATGTTAACACCGGAAGGATACGTATCAGAAGGAACAGGAGAAAACCTATTCATAGTAAGAGAAGAAGAAATCTACACAACACCAACCTCAAAGGTACTAGAAGGAATAACAAGAGACTCAATAATACAAATAGCAGAAGACCTAGGATACACAATCAATAAGGAAGAACTAACCCGAGACCAATTATACAGATCAGATGAAGCATTCTTCGTCGGAACAGCCGCAGAAATAACCCCAATATCAACAATAGACGAAATAAAAATATCAAACGGCATAGGACCAATAACAGAAGAACTACAGGAAAAATACATGAAAGCTGTCAGAGGACAAATCCCAGAATACAAAAAATGGCTCCACAAACCAAAAAAGCCCTAAAATATTCAAAAAATTCTCTATTCTTTTTTTATTAACTAAAATCAACAAAATATTCTTTAATCTTCAAAAATAATAACGAAAAATCAAAAAAAATAGTAAATAAGATTGGAAATCAAGAAGCAATTATCGAAAATAACTTCTCCTTTTCCATTCTCAACTATTCTAAATCCTTAAGATAATATGCCCACCTTCCTGGTTCAAAGCTCGAATAGTGATCGAGTTGAAATCAAAATTAAAAGAACATTTTAAATAGGTTGAATTTTTTAACTTTAGGAATTAAGGGCTTGGTAGAATGGGTTATTTAGATAGAATTAGCTTTGATCTTCCGCGTAAGTATAAGTGGTTAATACTTGGGATTTTATTCGTATCAACTTTAATGGGTTATGTTGCTCGTATGAGTGTTTCTGTAGCTCTAAAGTTTATATCAAGTGATTTTGGTTGGAGTGCCTCTCAGGAAGGAAGTTTAGGAGGTATATTATTAGGTATTTTTCTGGTTAGTTATGGTTTTTCAAATGTTTTATTAAGTCCTTATATTGATAAGTTAGGTCCTAAAAAATCGTTAACTTTTGCCATTTCCGCTTGGTCTTTATCAGTTATATTTGGAGCGTTTTTTGGGAATATTTATTGGATGTTCTTATTTTCAAGAGTTTTACTGGGTCTGGGTCAAGGAGTATTATTTCCAACAGCTTCTAAAGTAACTGCAGGATGGTTCAAAGAAGAGCAGAGAGCTAGAGCAAATTCAATATTCCTAAGTGGAGGTCCTTTCGGTTCTATGTTATCTCCTCTAATACTTACGCCCATAATAGTGAAAACATCATGGGAGATCACATTCTACCTATTCGCGTTACTAAGCCTATCAATAATAATACCTGTACTATTATTCATACAAACCAGCCCAAAAGGTGTGAAACAAAAGCAGAAAGAAGAGACTGAAGAAGTTGAACTCAATATTAGAGAGGATATGAAAGTTCTGCTAAAAAATAGACAGTTCCAAATCATATTGATCGGATTTATCTCAATGATATCAGTTTGGTGGGGAATAGGGCTATGGCTTCCTACTTATCTAGTTGAAGCTCAGGGGCTCTCTATAAGTGAGATGACGTTCGGAGCGAGCGTACCTTACTTAGCATCTGCTTTAGGAATGTTTTCAGCTTCATGGATAAGCGACCGCACAGGAGAAAGAAAAAAAATTATAGTAATCGCACTAATATCTACTACAGCAGTAATACTATCCCTAACTATGCTGGATATTCAATCAAAAATAATAGCAATCCTACTGCTCTCACTTATATTCTTCTTAGGTCAGATGTCACCACCAATCTTCTTCGCTTTAATACAGACAAGGATATCAGAAGAAATCCTAGGGTCAGCAACCGGGATCATGAATGGTATAGGAAATGGAATAGGAGTAATAGGTCCAGTATCCATAGGTTTCATAGTTGCTCTTACAGGATCCTACAACCTGGGTCTAATCTTTTTAGGTTCTATATCTCTAGTAGGTGGGATACTGTTCCAGATAATCTATAAAACTCCAAAACAATCAGAAAAAATATTAATATAAGAAAAAAAGGAAAAATTGATTTTTTATCCTTTTAAGTAATCTATTCCGAAATCATTGGTAGCTTTTTGACTGCAATCTTCGCAAATAGGTACTACTAATAGTCCCTGGTTTGTGGCTTCCTCTACAATACGTTCGGGAGCGGTGAAATACGGACTTTCTTCAAGTCTTTCAAGTGGTTCTGTTTCCCATCTAATTCTTTCTTCGGCAATGTCTAACTTCTTAGCGTCATTTGGTAAGAGGAATGAAAGTTCAGGTTCTTCAGATGGTCCTAATTTGATTTCATCTCCACAAACGAAGCAATTTAATTGATGTTTAGCTTTTTCCATACAATCAGGACAAACAGGAACCATTAAAGGACCATGCTTCCTAATATCCTCGCTTTCCTCCTTAGAAGGCATATTAGAGGCCTGTTTATCTAATTGTTTCTCTATTCTCTCTATAGAAACTCCTAACTCCCATGCACTCTCAGGGAAAAAATAAGAAAAATCATGATCATCTAAAACATTAGGATCATTAATAGATTTCCCGCATACAAAACAATTCAAATCTTTATTATTTGACATATTATTCCTTACCATCCATTCAAATCTTTTAATATTTTACTATTTCGGGGGTAACAAAGTTTTGGATCCAGGTTTCAGTAGAAGGTATTGAGTTTGGTTTCATGATTTTTGGTTAAATATTTTTTAATTTTTGTTTTGTTCCATTTTAAGGGGGAAAGAATACTTTCTGCTGCTCTTATAAGCATTTTTTTGTAGAATTCTTCATCGTATTCGTTTATTTCTTCGTAGTAAAGGTTTACTCTTTTTTCATCTTTTTCATCATTATCTATTACTACGTATTTTACATCTTCTCCTGGGTGAATGTTGTAAGATTGATTTTTTGCTCTGGTTAGTGCTGACCAGTTTAGGTTATGTTGTTTGTATTGTTCTGGGTTTTTGCTGACAGATTTTTTTATTAAGAGTTTTTCTGGTTTGACTTTGCCTCTTTCTATTTCTTTCAATTGTTTCTTTAGTAGTTGTAGTACTGGTTTAGAGTTTCTTTCTTTATCATACTTTTTTATTAGTTCTTTTTGTTTTTCTTTGATGTATTTTGGTGTACTTTTTTGTCTCATTTCTATGCCTCTTACTTTGTATCCTCCTTCTTTTTTCTTTCCGAAGTATCTTGTTAAGGCTCCTGCTTCTGAGTTTCTTCTTGGGCAAAAGGCTAACCATTCGTATTCGTTTTCATATTCTAGTTTTATTCCAACTTCTTCTGTGATTTTTTCATTGATTTGTTGGATTTTTTCGTTTTTTTCTTTTTGTTGTAACCAGATACTATCTATTATTCCATGTAGTACTCGCCATCCTCTCTTTTCGAACATTTTTTTGGTTTTAAGCATTATTTCACGTGCGAATGCGTTAATAGATTCATGACATTCTATGCGTCCGAATTTAGCGTTGGAAAATCCTTGATAACCGAAACTAGCTACTAAAATCCATTTAAGTGCGCTTGAGCGGTTTTCTAGAATCTTCTTCTCCTCTTCATCATTAGTATCCTTTATTCTCTGTTTAATCTCTTGTCGGTCATCAATTAAAGGAGATAATACCTGAGGGAGGTACCCTCTCTTATCCTTGCATATAGTATAACCAAGCTCGGGAACCTTTTCATTTTCAGAACATCTTGTTCTAACAGTTTCAGGAGAAATATTATGTTCACGAATTATATTAGGGTAGAGACTGGAAAAATCTACTTCATGAACGTCTTCGTGAACTCCAACTCTTGGTGAGAATATGAAACCTCCTCTATCAGACTTATGTAGAGTTTTCATAGATTTAAACATTTCAGGCCTCCACGCCTTCCATGGTACTAGTACTCCTTCCTGATTAGCTTTTTTTATTTGTATAGCGGTTAGAATGTTTCCGATTGATCCCCATGACAGTTCTTGTAGTGGTTTCCATGATCTTCGTACTAGATCTATTAAACCATCCAGTTTAGCTTTGCTGTAGAAGAAACTATTAGATTTATCTATTATTATTCGGCCATAGATGTTGTATCGTGCATTTGAGTGTCCAATATTTCCGTAGCTGGTGTAAGTGTTTTTACCTGCTAATTTTTTCATTCCTGGCATTCTTCCTAGGGTGAATTTTATATTTAGTTCATTTGCTTTTTCATGCATTAAGGGTATTAACTGGCTGTTATTTATTACTAAGATGTCTGGGTTTTGCTGTTTTAGTTCTTGTTTAAGAGTTATTAAATTCTTTTTTTCTGTTTCTGTAATTTTTTCTTCATTTATTTTGATTTTAGTTAGTTCTTTTTTACTTAATTTTGTTCTAGGCACTTTTATTTTCATAGAGGTTAATTCTTCTTTTGGTACAGGTTCTACATTATTCTCCAAGCAGTATCTGTATTGTCTGGATAGATCAACATTGAAGAATTCGTATTTCTTTTCAGGGAATCTTGATCGGAGTTTTCTAGCTAATTTCTGCAAATTTTCTAGGGTTGTGACGTTAACCTTAATAACTTCTTCTGGTTTGTTTCTCCATCCAGTTCGCCATTTTTCTCTTTTAATGGAGTTTACTGACCTTTTGTTTCTTAATATTTCCTCCATTTTCGGTAAACCGCTACAATTTGTGCTGATATAGAATGATGGGAAGTAGTCTTCGATCTTTCTGTATTTAGGTTTGCCGTTTTTTTTATACCATTCTAAGACATCTCCGTTAAGGTAATCGATTTTGTATGTCAATTTTATTTCTCCTCTTTGAGTTTTTCTATTTCTTTTTCTTGCTGTAGTAGGATAGAAATAATAGCGATTACAATTGGATTGTTTGAGTTCTGATAAGATGCTGCGTCTGCGTTTTTCTCTGCTTTTTCAAACATTTTTTCAAATATTTGTTGATCTTCTTTTCTTAGAGCTTTTTTGTAATCTTTTAGTTCTCTTTTTAAGTTTTTAAGCGTGTTTCGGTATGTTTCGTTTGTTCTTCCCATTTTATAGAACCTCCTCTTCTTCTTTTATAAGTCTGCTTCAGTATAGCTCTCCAGAAGTCAATAGTTGTTTGGAAGTATCCGTTAACAGAATAGAAATACGTTTTAAAGTTAGAGCTACTGAATTTCGGCCCGATTTCAGTTACTTCAAATTCAATTTCTTCATCACTAACTCTTCGGATAAGTTCTTTAACAGAATCTTCTCCATTTTCATAGAGTGACCAGAGAATAGGGATATCGTAATGGTTAGATATATTCTTTAAGATGTTAATCTCTTCTTTTATCATTCTAAGTTTTTCTCCATTTACCATGTCCCTGTAGAACCAGTTTATCTCCGGTATAACTATTAGAGAAGTTGTGTATGATACTTTATTTTTTAGTTTTTGGATTAAAGAGTAATGTTGATAAGCTGTGAAGGATCTTGCTACTTTTATTCGTTCTAGTATACTTGAATTAGGAATTAAATTATTTAAAGTTGTTAAGGAAGCTTTTTCCTTCGAATCAACCCAGTAAACTGTTTTATTATTCGAAATCATTTGATTAATTGCTAAAGACTGAATACCGAACTTTTCACCGGTTCTATTACGCAATAAATTCATTCCTTGATCCAGCTGAGGTAACCTTCCTAACCTCCCTAACTTACTTCCCAACATATAGTAGGTTCTTAGCCACCATTAATAAACGAAATGGGGTCCCTTCCGAAACTTCCGAAAAATAATCGTCTAAACTAAAACCCAGAAAAACTAGGGAACCTAAGTAAGAAAAGAAATTAAATCGGGAAATCATCCCGAACTCTTCTCATTGTAAAAACAAACAAACTAACAGAAATATAAGTAACTAAAAGCAATTCAGCTGCTAAAATAAACTTAGAACCGTTCAACTGATAAAAACCAGCTAAACTATCCATCAAACCATGAACAAAAATAAGTCCAAGTAAGGCCTTAGTACCCCACCCCCTCTGAAAGGCATAAGCCATCAAAGCAGTGGAAGAACCATGGAATAAAGTAACTACAAACCTCTCATACAATCCCAAAAAACTCATATTAAGGGAAAACGCAGTAGTAGGGGCTTGATTAGCTAAAATACCTAATAAAGGAATAAGAATGGCCTCACCTAATCCAAATCCAATACCAATAAATACAGCATTCTTAACAGGTCTCACTCGAGCTAAAGGATACCTAAATAACTGCTGAAATCCTCCAGCCACAAACCCAATCCAAAGCGATATGAAAACAATAAATAATAGACCTTTAGAAACTATATCAGCATTCGAACCAACATCCACCAGATAAAATATAGAATTCTGGAAAAATGGCTGCATAAATATAGTTAAAAGAAGTAAAACCACTCCCATACCAATCTCCTTAACCTTTATATCCTCAAACCCAAAATAATAAAACACAGAAGCTCCTAAAATCCCACCAATCATCGGAAATACAAAATTTAAATAATTAATAATTAATCCCCTCCTATACTTAACTCACAAGAATCCTGAACAACATAACCACTCAAAAATAAAAAATTAACCAGAACAATCAAAACAAAAACTAACATCTCAACCATAATATTAACAACTCCAAACACAATTCAAACCGTAGATATTATCAAAATACAAGTATTTTAAATTTTTGTTAGTCGTGGTAGTTTCTTCGAATTTAGTCTCTAGGATTCAAAAATTCAGAAAATTGAGGTAATGCTAAACTCAGAAAAATTTTGATAATAAGTTTTAAGGTTGTTGCTGATGTACTTTATATTGGATTTTGAGGGTTTTTCATGTCATTGATAGTTACAGATTATTTGCATAGGGGTTATGAAGTAGTTCCAGAGGATGGTTTTGACCTATATCTTCATATGGATGATAAGTACTTGGAAGCTTATGATTTGGTTGGCGGTGATAAGCTTATTGGGTATTTGAAAGAGGTTAGACGGGTTGAAGATAAAGAGGAGAATGTTGATAGGTTAGTTGATTTGGAAATTGGTTTTAGGATTGGTGATGATCTTAAGCATATTTTTATTTCGGATTTTCCCGATGATTTGGAGGTTTTGAGGTCGGGTATTGGTTTTTGGATGAAAGTTTTTATTACTCATGGGGTTAAGAACGGTGAGAGGTTCAGGCTTTTTGGTAAGAGAAAGATTAAGATTAATAATTTAGAGAATCCTGAAGTTCATTGTCCTAGTAGAAGATATTTTATGCGTAATAGACGTAAAAAAGAAGAAAAGATGTAGTTTATATTTTTAGTTTCTTATTAGTTCGCCGTCTACTGCTTTGTTTTTGAGTAGGTATTTCACTGTTTCTAGTACTTCGTTTCTGTCGGTCCATTCTTCGAAGTTGGCGTCTGGCATTGCTTCTCTGTTTCCTGGTACATCCATTGTGTCTGGGGCTACTGCATTTACTCTTGTGTTGTCGAGTTCTACGTTTAGGACGTTAGTTAGTGTTGTTAAAGCTCCTTTTCCTGCTGTGTAGGATACAGCTCCTTTTGCAAAGTCTTGTACTTTTACTGAAGAGAAGTTTACTACGCTTCCTTTATTCTCTTCCAAGTGGTCTGCGAATTCTTTTACTGTTAGGAATACTGTTGTGGTGTGAACATTTAGTGATGTCACGAATTGGTCTTTTGATGTTTCTTGAAGTCCACCTAGTGTGAATCCTCCTACTAAGTTGACCATTGCATCTAATTTTCCGTATTCTTCTTCTACTTCTGATTTAAAGTCTGAAATAGCTTCTGGATCTAATAGATCTACTTTGAAGTAATTGACTTCGTCTGAGTTTTCGGCTCTTCCTGTTGCTTCTTCCAGTTCTTCATCTGATCTGTATGTTGCAAGAACTTCTGCTCCTTCATCTATTAATGTGTCAGTTAAGTAAGGACCTAAGTTTCCAGTTGCTCCAGTTACGAGAATATTTTTATTTTCTAAGTCTACACTCATCTTTTTACCTCGGATTATTATCTCTTCATGACCACTTTTATATTTTACCATATTAATATCAATAAGGATCACAAATGAGTAGAAAAGGACTTCAATGAACAAAAACTTAACCAATTAAAATCCAACAAAAAACCTGAAAACCAATTTCAAAAAATAAAAAACACTAAAACATAAAATAACCGCACTTAAACATATTTATTATTCAAAAATAAGTAATATAATATCAATTTTAATTTATTACTCTGATTTTGCTTTATTTGGTTATGTATACAAATATGATTATTAAAATCCAAAGATGTTTTATATATTTTATGAATTATTAAATGATGTGATTGCTATGAAAGTTCCTGAAGATATAAGAGATGATATTCCTCTAACTGATGACGTTATTTATTTTGATAATGCCGCGTCCTGTTTAACTCCTAAACCTGTTGTTGAGGCGATGAATGATTACTATTTAAATTATAGATCTAATGTGGAAAGAGGAGTACACAAGCTTTCTCAAAAAGCTAGCAGAAAATATGAAGAAGCTAGAGAAAAAGTTGGTAACTTCTTAAATGCCGAAGAAGAGGAAATAATATTCGTAAGAAATACAACAGAAGCATTAAACATGATCGCTTTAGGATGGAACTGGGGAAAAGATGCTGAAATAATCACAACAGGTATCGAACATCATTCAAACCTGTTACCTTGGATGAACATAGATGAAGTTGATTTAAAATTCGTGGAAACAGATAATGAAGGACTTATAGATTTGAATGACTTAGAGAATAAGATAAGTAGTGAAACTGAAATGATAGCTGCATCTCATATATCAAATGTATTAGGAGTTAAACAACCTGTAAAAGAAATAGGTAGAATAGCAGAAGAAAATAATATTTTATTCGCAGTTGATGGAGCTCAATCCGTTGGCCACATAAATGTAGATGTTCAAGATATGAAAGCTGATTTTCTAGCATTTTCAGGGCATAAAGGACCTCTAGGACCTACCGGGATCGGAGGATTATATGTGAATTCTGAGATAATAGAGAACTTGAACCCAGTCTACCTAGGTGGTGGAGCAATATCCGATGTTAGATTAGACGAATACGATTTAGCTGAGATACCTGAAAGATATGAAGCAGGAACACCGAATATTGCTGGAACAATAGGACTATCCGCTGCAATTGACTACATTAAAAACATTGGAATAGATAAAGTTGAATCACAGGATGAAAAACTAATCAAATACACTTTAGAGAAATTTGAAGAAAATGGAATTGAATATTATGGACCTAAGGATCCTGAAAAACACAAAGGACTAGTTTCTTTCAACATAGAAGGAATGGAACCTCATGATGTAGCAGCATACCTAGATGAGGTAAGTAACGTGATGACTAGGTCAGGACATCACTGCGCAATTCCAGCAATTAGGAACGTAATTAACTTAGAGGATAAAGGAACTGTAAGAACCTCTTATCATACCTACAATACAACCAATGAAATAGATACAATGATAAACACTTTAAAAGATCTAATTTAACTCTAAAGAGGAAAGAAAATGAGTTACACAAGCAAACCCTGTAGAAAAGAAGACTCAATACAGATAACACCAGAAGAAGAGAAAAACCTGGATCTAAAAGCTTTAACATCAAAACTAGAAGAACTAGGATACGAAAAAAAATTAGCAACAGACAATATGGCTATAGTAAAGAAAAAACATAAAATAACAATCTTCCCAAGCGGAAGAATCCTAATTAAAAACACTCAAAACGAAGAAGAAGCAGAAAAAATAGTGGAAGGAATCCTCGGGATCATAGATGATTGAATCATACAAAATTGATTCAACTTAGTGGGTAAGGAGTCCCCTTCCTCGTGAGCGTAGCGAAGTAGGTAGGGGAGGGATTACCCAAGAACTATGAAAAGATTAGGGTGAAAGATAAACTATGAAACAGACCATCACGGCAAAGGTTAAGGTTACTGAAGAGTCAGACCCCCTATCCAGAACTATGAAAAACTACAGAAAAGCCATACAATACTGTATTGATAAGGCTTGGGAAAACAAACTCTACACTCACAACGATATACGAGAAGAATGTTATTATGATATTCGTGAGGAGTATGACTTACAGGCTCAACTTGCTGTAAATGCCACTAAACACGCTTCTGAGATGATAAAGAAGGCGAAAAGCAAACCAGAAGTCAAGAATGATGCTATCAGATACAATTTCCCAAGAAGTGCTTCTGTTAGTGGTGAATGGGATGAACTTTCTTTAGCAACTATCGATGGACGAAAGAAGTTCGATATAAAAATACCAGACTGCTATGAGAAATATTTAGATTGGGAAGTTCGTGAATCCACACTAATAAGAAAAAACGGAGATTTTTACTTTTGTTTCGTGTTCACCAAAGAGATAGATGTCACTCCTTCAAGTTGTGATGGTCTGGAGGTTCTTGGCATCGACCTCGGTGTAAACAAGGTCGCTGTTACATCAGATGGCGACTTTTACGGAACAGATGTCAAGGAAAAAAGGAGAAAGAGAGATGAACTTGTGGCAGAAATCCAGTCCAAAGGCACACACGAGGCTCATAAACGCTTGGAAGAGTTCGGGTCTCGGTGGAAACGGTTTATGGACTGGAAGAACCACAACATTTCCCGTGACATAGTGAATAAGCTGGAAAAAGGAGATGTCATAGTTATGGAGGATTTGAGTTACATCAGAAAAACCGCCTCCTACAACGAATGGGTTCACAAGTGGTCTTTCAGAGACTTGAGAAAGAAGATAGAATACAAAGCAAGTTTGAAAGGAATACGAGTTGTTTTCATTAATCCAAAAAACACATCGAAAGAATGTAGTAATTGTGGTCACATTAGCGAAAAAAACAAGAAAGGAGATTTCTTTGAGTGTGAAAGGTGTGGATTTAGTCTTGATAGAGATTTGAATGCATCACGAAATATAGCCCAACGCTATATGCGGAACATGGGCTTGCGGGTAGCCTGTAAACCTGCCCACGATTCGGGGAACGATGACTCTGAGAGGACACCTGCCTCGTCTGAAGAGGAGAACACCCGAAAGCCCCTTCCTCACGAAGCGAGAGTGATAACTTGAGCGAGTTAGGTAGGGGTAGTTTACATGAAATAGAGGTAGACGTACTAATAGTTGGAGGAGGACCAACAGGAAGTTATTTAGCTTCACTCCTCGCTCCAGAAAAAGACGTCCTAGTAGTAGAAAGAGGGAAAATCGGTGAACCAGTAAATTGTGCGGGAATCCTAGGAAAAAAAGTATTCGAAGAATTCTCGATAACAGAAAAATCAGTACAGAACAAAGTAAAAGGAGCAATATTCCAATACAATCCCTTAAAAGATAATATAAAATTTCAAATAAATAGAGAAAATCCACAAGCATACATAGTGAACAGAAAAATATTTGACAAAGAAATAGCAGAATTAGCACAGAAAAAACAGGTAAAGTACTTACTAAACACTGAATACAAGAAAACACAGAAAGAAAAAGGAATAATCCAAACCCCAGACAAAGAAATTAAAGTAAAATATAATTATTTAGTTGGTGCAGATGGAGTATTCTCTAAAGTCTCAGAAGAAATTAATAGCAATTTAAATGGCGAAGTAGTTATAGGTCCCCAAGTTGAGGTACCTTATAAAGGTTCAAATGATTTAGTGAGAGTTATTCTGGACAAAAATATTACAGACTTCTTTATTTGGGTTATACCTACAAGTAATGAAAGAGCTAGAGTTGGAACCTTAAATGGGGAAATTGAAGATCTGAAGAGAATTATTAATCATTCTAGTTATCTGGAGGACACCATATTAGATTATGGTGGAGGTGCAGTTCCTATAGGAACTAAGAAAATAAGTAAAAATAACAAATTCTTATTAGGAGATGCAGCAGCTCAAGTAAAACCACTAACAGCTGGAGGAATATATTACGGAATGAAAGCTGCAGAAATACTTAAAAAAGCAATAAAAAAAGATAAACCCGAATTATATTCCAAAAACTGGAATAAATGGAACAAAGAAATAAAAAAATCCTTAAAATACAAAAAAATATACAAATTCATGAATAACAAATCACTAAAAATATTATTCAAAGGCATCTCAAACCCAAAAATAACAAAAAAAATCGAAGAAGAAGCAAAATTTGAAAAACATAGCAAAATAATGAAAAAAATACTCCCAAAAGCAATCTACTACGGAATAAAATCACAAATTCTAAATTAAAAAATAAATAGTCACTTTAGAGAGGGTAAAAATGTCCGAAAAAGATTTTAATGATCTAACTGTTAAAGAATTGCTTGAATTAGGAATAAGTTATGAAAAAGAAATTCAGAAGATATATGATACGCTCATGAAGTCAGATCTACCAAGTACACAGAAAAAAGGGTCAAAAAGGCTGAAAGGACAAGAAAAAGATCAAGAAAATTCATTAAAACACATATATAGAAATATGTTTTCTGAATCAGAACCAAAATCATCGAACACCAAAAAGAAGGATTATAAAGATCCTGAAGAAAGAGATACTAGTGAAAATGTGGAAAGAGCGATGGAACTAGAGAAAAAGTCTCAAAAATGCTATGAAACAATTGCAGAAAAACTTGAAGAAGGATCAGATCATAAGAATATCAAATATATTGCTTTTATGGAGAAAAGCCATTATAAAATGTTAGAAACGAAATTTCCACATTAAAACTTATTATGTTATTTATTACATCTAAATTTTAATACAATCTTTGTTGATTGATTCTTCCAGAAAATAATAAGGTTTATAAATATTTGGATGAAATTTTCTCCGGTGAATATAATGAACGATAAAGTTAATGATATCATTGAAAAAGCTAGATCTGATGGGAGAGATTTGCTGGTTGAACCAGAAGCTAAGGAAGTTCTGAAAGAATATGGTATTGAAGTTCCTGAATTTGAGGTTCTTACAAGTGAGGATGAAGCTGTTGAATTTGCTGAAGAACATTCTCCTATTGTGATGAAGATTGTATCTCCTCAGGTTATTCATAAAAGCGATTCTGGTGGAGTTAAAGTAAATGTTCAAGGTGAAGAAGAAGCTAAAGAAGCTTATAACGAAATATTAGATAATGTTAAAGATTATGATCCTGATGCTAATATTATTGGAATAATTGCTTATCCAATGGCACCAGAGGGTAAAGAGGTTATTATTGGTATTAATAAAGATCCTCAGTTCGGACCTGTCGTAATGTTCGGTCTAGGAGGAATATTCGTAGAAATACTAGAAGACGTATCATTCAGAGTAGCACCAATAGACGAAGAAGAAGCAGAAGAAATGATGCAAGAAATCAAAGGATACCCAATCCTAGCAGGAGCAAGAGGAGAAGACCCAGTAGACCTAGACGCACTTAAGGAAATGATCGTGAAGGTCAGTAAATTAGCTAATGAAATTCCAGTAGAAGAACTTGACTTAAACCCAGTATTCGCTTATAAAGATAATGCAGTTGCTGTCGATGCTAGATTAATGCTTGAAGAATAATTATTATCTTTTTATTCTTTTCTTGGTGATTTTATGAGTTTTGTACCGGACTCTCATCCTAGACATGAGTCTCTTTATTATAGGGAACAGTTAGAAGAAGCTTTGGATGAAGGAATTTTAGCTAAAGCGGGATTGATAGCTCATGGTAGAGGAGAAGCTTTGGATTATATAATAGGAGAAAGAACTATAGAACCAGCTGAAAAAGCCTTAGAAGCGATGGCGGCATCTTTCATAGTAGCAGAAAACCCTGTTATATCTGTGAATGGTAATGTTACTGCTCTAGTACCTGAAGAAATAATTAAATTATCAAAAGCATCAAACGCAAAAATAGAAGTAAATCTATTCTACAAAACAGAAGAAAGAGTTAAAAAAATAAAACAAAAATTTCACGAAAAAGATCCGGAAACCAAACTATACGGACTACAAAAAAATAAAGATCTTAAAAGCATACCTAAACTAGACAGCAAAAGAGGAAAAGTAGACCCAGAAGGAATCTGGAAAGCTGACATGGTCTTCGTACCATTAGAAGACGGAGACAGAACCGAAGCCTTACTAGATATGAACAAAAAAGTAGTCACAGTAGACCTAAATCCATTATCCAGAACCGGCAGAAAAGCTAACATAACAGTAGTAGACAACATAACAAGATGCCTTCCAAAATTAACGGAAAAAATACAAAAAATGAAAAAAGAAAAAGCAGAAAAAATACTCAAAAATTATGACAACAAAAAAATATTATCCGAAGTACTAACCCACATGAGTAACCGACTTCAAGACCTAGCAGACAAAGGACTAGAAAAAGAATTCAAAGAGTAATAGAAACCCTCTCAAAAACAATCAAAAATCAAAGAGAAAAGATCTATCACCTTCAATCAAGAACCAAAAACAAAAACCCCTAACCATCATCTGCTGATCACAGAAAAAACAGAAAAATGAATAAACAGGATCTAAAAAATGGCCGGAGAAAAAACATCGTAAATCAACAAATCATTCTCCACATCAAATATTTCATGGACAGTCCCTTTGGGAACAGTTATCTGACAACCGTCATCAATACTAAAGACTTCATCATCAACCCTCATCTTCGCCTTACCTTCTAAGATATATAAATTATCATCAGCATCCTCATGAATATGTTCAGGAACTTCAAAACCTTCTTCAACTTTTACCAGAGCAATAGAAGACTCCACCTCTGAATCTTCCTTAGATCTTAAAACTTTCATTTCAACACCATCATGTCCAGCAGGATGGGGTTTCCAGTCCACATCACCTATCCTTCTCTTAAATTCCATAAAAATCACAACTACACTTATATAAACAATTATCAGGCCCAATACTTAAGATTAATCATTAGGTTGAATTTTTTCTTACTTTTTAACTTTATATTCTGTTTCGTTGGTTTTGATGTGAAGTTTTTTTAGTTCGTAATTCTTTTTTTCATTAGGTTGTTAATATGAGTATATCTGAAGAGGATAAAGACGAGATTATTGACCAGATCCAGGATGAGGTTCAGGACTTACCTGCTATGGTGAGGAAGACTGTGTTGCCTTCATTGCCTGAGATGATTGAAAAGGTTCCCGAGGCTGCAGAGGATTATACTGTTAAAGAATTGGTAGAGTTTCTTGAGGAAGCTTGGGACGAGGGAAGGATTAACTGGTAGGTTATTTTAGAGTTTTCCTTTCTGTTTTAGGTCCGATATTCTTCCTTTTAGGTCTGATTTTTCTTCATCGGTTTCTTCTAGTTTTTGTAGTGTTTTGTAGATTTTTTCTTCTTTTTGTGATGTTACTACTTCTGATTTTTTCTGTGTTCTCTGTTTTGGGTCTACTATCCCCATGTCAACGTTTAACCCTAGTTCTTTGAATTTTTTTTCTGTTTCTTGTTTGAATAGAGATTCGTAGCTTATTATTATACTATTTTCTATGTTTTCATAGGCTGCTATTAAGGCGTTGTTGTTTTCTTTCCAGCTTACTGGGAATTGGGATATTCCTCTTCTGTACATACTGGCTTTAGAGTCGCTTGGGTTTCTGTAGATTAAAACTGCTTTTAGGTTATCTGTAAGGTGTCTGTAGAAGAAGATTGCTGGTGTTCTAACTATTTTCAGTCCTGATGTGTTTTTTGTATTATTCAGTCTTTTTATAACTTTATTTAGTTCTTCTATGTTCTCATCTGTCATCGCATTTTTCATTAGATCTTTTGATACCCTTTTGCTTAACTCCATTTCGTAGTATCCTTCTTTATTATATTCATCTCCCTCAAAATCAGAGGGAAATTCTATACCTGCGCTTTCAACTAGTTGACAAGCCAGTGATGTACCGCTTCTCGGATGGCCTGCTACTATAATCGTATCTTCAAGCTTCTTCGGTTTCTTAGATCCCATTAGAATTCACCTGGAATGATAATCATCAAATTAATATCTCAAACTTGTATAGGAACGATGGTTTTTAGAAGTTATTATTTTATTAGTCAATAGGTTATACTTTGTATTTGATCTGGAGTGGGTATTATGGTTAATGAGTTGTTTTATGAGGATCCTTATGGTAAAGAGTTTAGTGCTGAGATAGTTGATATTGGTAGTGTGGATGGTGAGTTGGTTTTAAGTCTTGATAAATCGCTTTTTTATCCTGAGGGAGGTGGTCAGCCTTCTGATAGGGGTAAGTTATGGAATAATGATGTTAGTTTGAGGGTTGTTGATGTAGAGAAGGATGATGGTTTTAGGCATTTTTGTGAAGTTGAGGAGGGGGTTCCCGATAATCTGAGTATTGGAGATGTTGTTTCAGGGAGGATTGATTGGGGTAGAAGGTATGAGATTATGAAGCAGCATTCTGGTCAACATATTCTTAGTTCGGTATTTTTTGATAGGTTTGGTGCTAATACTTCTAGTTTTAGTATTGATGAAGATCATACTAGGATTAATATTGGTTTTGAGGGGGAATTGACTTGGGATAAGATTAAGGAGGTTGAAAGAGAGACTAATGAATTGGTTTGGAGTTCTGATCCTATTAATATTTCTTGGCATGAAGAGGTGCCTGATGATGTTCGGAAGAAACCTCCTGAGGTGGATAAGATTAGGGTTGTGAGGGTTGGTGATTATGATGCGACTCCTTGCGGTGGTTTACATGTGAGCAAAACTTCTGAGATTGGTCTGGTTAAAGTAATAGGTTTTAATCGTTCTTCTCCAGGTGAATGGAAAATTAAGTTTTTAGCTGGTGAAAGAGCTCTTAAGAATTATCAATCTGAGTTAATTAATTTAGAAGAGATGAGAAAGTTTTTGAAAGCTGAAGGTAGTGAAGAAGTTTTTAAAACATTGAAGAAATTAAAAGAAGAAAATAAAGAATTGAATGAAAGAATAATAGATCTTAAGGGGGATTTACTTAGAAAGAAAATGGAAAAAATTGAAAACTATAATTTATTAATTGAAAAAACTGATTTAAA
>CAYNOZ010000014.1:0-25008 GCA_964398955.1 uncultured Thermococci archaeon
AAGAGCCTTAAGCGGTTGCCCTACTCTGCCATGTGCGGGTTCTCTCTGGGTTGGGGTGTCCGTCAACCAGCCCCGTATCTGGCTTAGCGGAAGTCCCTGTACATCAAACTACCGTGTTAAGGCACAGATAATTAAATTGCCCCTATGGTCTGGCAGTACCATATACAAGCCCCTTCCTTTAAGGCGGGGTAGTTGACGTGAACACCTATGATAAGTATCTAATTATAAATATTATGGAGAATAATATAAAAAAGATTCCCCAGATTACCATTAATTTGAATTCTTTTGTATCTGAAAGATAGTCTTTAACTATCCAAGAAGAAAGAATCAAAGAAGCTCCAAAAACAAGAGACACAGCAGAAGCTGTTATGTAGATAGAAATATCAAGAAAGAAAAATATTCCAAATACTAATCCAGTTAACATTAAGAAATAAGGTATAATTGACATATAGTAATACTGAGCCTCTGTTAATTGCCATTCTGGATCAAGTCTCATTAAATTCACCTGTGAACCCTCGAGATCTCTCGATGAAAAGGTTTAACGGAAGATATAGAATGTTGTGGTTGGAAATTCTTTTCTTACCTTTCTTATGTCACTTTTGTAGATGTATAGTTCTTTTTTTTCTTCTAGTTCTAGTTCATCGTATTCGTCTAATACTTTTTTTACTAGTTTTACTTCTTCTTTCCCTCTTACTCTGACTTTTCCGTCGAATGAGGTGGAAATTTCTATGTATATTGGGATTTTTATGTTCCCGATCATTGATTTAATTTTTTTCAGTTCTTGCGGTTTAAAGTCGTGGGTTTCTCCGGATCGGAGTTTTACGCTAGGGTTGTCTTCTTTTAGGAGTGTTTTCACTCTTTTTCTTTTTTTAGGGAGGCTTAGATTTATTTTATTTATTTCTTTTTTTATTATGTCGAATTTGGACACAATTAGGTTTCCTCCATCATTTCTTTTGCTTTTTTGAGTCTTACAAAGCTTTCTCTTTCACTTTCCTCTAGTTTTCTTTCTATTTCATCAATATTTTTTTCAAGATCAGGGAGTACAATGTATTCTAAGGCGTTAACTCTTCTTTTAGTCTTCTTGATTTCTCTTGCCAATCTCAGTACTGTTTGTTCCTTTTCTGATAGCTTAAGAACTAAGTCTAATAGTTCTTCAAATTCTGTTGATGCTTTATCTAAACTAGCCGTTGTATCGTAAAAGGAGTATCCTCTATCGGAAGGATCCCTCTTAACATCAGTATCCTTTAAGAAAGGTATAGAAGCACCCATAATATTCTTAAAACCAAATTCAGGTTCTTTGTTCTCTTCTATTCCTGCTGAGATTCTTTCAACTTCCTTTGAACCCATATCCATCTCAGCTTCAGACAAGGCTTCAAAAGCTTCTTTAGATTTTTCATTCACTTTATCTCTTAACTCTTTAGCTTCATCTACTACATCGAAGAACTCCATCACCAAGGCATCTCTCTTCTCTTCTAAGAGATCATGACCTTTCTGCGCTGTTTCTTGTCTTTCTTCTAACTCCATCAGACCCATTCTAGTTGCTTTAACTTCTTGAGACACTCTCTCACCTTCAAATAAAATTAAATAAATTAAATGTAAAAGGATTTATTCTGCCTGCTCTGCTTCTTCGGTTTCCATGCCTTCTACATCTACTTTGGTTTCTTCTGGGTAGTACTGGTCGATTACATCTGGGTCTATCTTTTTCAAGTCCTCTTTTCTGAACATTGACAGTAGTTCCCATCCAAGATCCAAGGATTCTTCAACTGTTCTATCTTCTCTTTTTCCTTGGCTTACGAATTGGTCTTCGAATATGTCAGCGAATTTTAGAAATCTTCTATCTCTATCTGAAAGGGCTTCTTCTCCAACAACAGCTACTAAATCTCTTTTATCTTTACCTTCTGCGTAAGCTGAGTAAAGTTGATCTGATACCTGTCCATGGTCATTTCTAGTTAATCCTTCTCCTATTCCTTCATCCATTAATCTAGATAGTGATGGTAGTACATCGATCGGTGGATATATTCCTTTACCGTGTATAGATCTGTCCAGAACTATTTGTCCTTCTGTAATATATCCAGTTAAGTCCGGTATTGGATGCGTAATATCATCGCTAGGCATAGTAAGTATAGGCATCTGAGTTATAGTTCCGTCCTGTCCTTCTATTCTTCCTGCTCTCTCGTAAATAGTAGCTAAGTCAGTGTACATGTACCCAGGATATCCTCTTCTACCTGGAACCTCTTCCCTAGCTGCAGATATTTCTCTTAATGCCTCACAGTAATTAGTCATATCAGTAAGTATTACCAAGACCTGCATATCCTTTTCAAAAGCCAAATACTCTGCAGTAGTAAGAGCCATCCTTGGAGTAATAATTCTCTCAATAGAAGGGTCATCAGCTAAATTAAGATAAACAACTGACCTTTCAATAGCCCCAGTTTCCTCGAAGTCAGACATAAAGAACTCAGACTCCTCATAAGTAATACCCATTCCAGCGAAAACAACTGCGAACTCCTCTTCTTCACCAGGCACCTCAGCCTGTCTTGCAATCTGAGCAGCTATATCATTATGCGGTAAACCAGACCCTGAGAAAATAGGTAACTTCTGACCTCTAATTAAAGTGTTCATCCCATCAATAGTGGATAAACCAGTCTTAATATACTCTCTAGGATACTCTCTAGCTGAAGGATTTATAGCTGAACCATAAATAGACCTTCTCTCATCAGGTATAATCTCAGGCCCATCATCCATAGGACTTCCTCTACCATCGAAAACCCTACCAAGCATATCTTCAGAAAGAGGCACCTTAAGAGTTTCACCAGTAAATCTAACTGTAGTTTCAGTTAAATTAATCCCACCGGTTCCACCATAAACCTGAACCACTGCTAATCCTTCTTGAGATTCAAGAACTTCACCTTTTCTAATTTCACCACTTGGAAGCTCAATCTCAACAACCTCTTCATATCCAGCACCTTCTATTCCTTCTACAACCAATAATGGGCCGGAAGCTTCCTTTAGTGATCTATATTCTCGCATCTAAACTCCCTCCACTTTCTCAAAATTTTCATCAATCTCTTCTCGAATATCTTTAATCGCCTCGATATCTTCATTCTCCATAATCTTCATCCTAGCCATTTTATCGACAGTATCCATATCTTGAATTTCATCAATTGAAGCACCTTCTTCAAGAGCTGTAATTCCTTTCTCATGGAAGTAAAGTATATTTCTAAGCATCTCAACTTGTTTTTCAGGTGGACAATAAGTGTCTACATCGTGATAAGCATTCTGCTGTAGGAAGTCCTCCCTAATCATTCTCGAAGTTTCTAATTCTAATCTTTCATCGTCTGGAAGAGCATCTGGTCCAACAATCTGAACAACGTCTTGCAACTCATCTTCCTTCTCTAAAAGCTTCATAGCTCTAGTCCTAAGTTCCTGCCATTCATCATCAACTTCTTCCGACCACCAACCGGAAACTCTGTCTATATGCAGGGAATAACTCTCAAGCCAATCAACTGAAGGGAAGTGTCTTCTATCCGCTAAGTCTGAATCAAGAGCCCAGAAAGTTTTAACAACTTTTAAAGTGTTCTGCACTACAGGATCTGAGAAATCCCCACCAGGCGGTGAAACAGCTCCAATAACTGAAACTGAACCAATATCATCCTCAGTACCTAAAGTAACAACCTTACCAGCTCTTTCATAGAAATCCGCAACTCTCGAAGCCAGATAAGCTGGATAACCTTGTTCACCAGGCATCTCCTCTAATCTACCTGATATCTCTCTCAAAGCCTCAGCCCATCTAGAAGTTGAATCAGCCATTAAAGCAACATTATAACCCATATCCCTAAAGTACTCAGCTATAGTAATCCCAGTATAAATACTAGATTCTCTCGCCGCAACAGGCATATTAGAAGTATTCGCTATTAAAACAGTTCTCTCCATAAGAGGCCTACCTGTCCGAGGATCCTCTAACTCAGGGAAATCCTCCAGTACTTCCGTCATCTCATTACCTCTCTCCCCGCAACCAACGTATACAACGATATCAGCGTCAGCCCACTTGGCTAGCTGATGCTGCGATACGGTGTTATGTAAGAGCATTGGAGCTTTTCCACCGATGAAGTTATGTGTTTCTGGTACCGTTAAGTCGTAAACATCTTTGGAATTTTCTTTTAACTCTATGGACGATATAGGGTCCGGTAAGAAGTGTTCTAGGTGGTTATTCGCCACTTCCATTAATTCGTTATCCTGTGTCATTGAAGCAAATTTCTTGAAAGTATTTAGGCCCATATTTTCTTCTTGAGTGGTGTAATTACTTATTTTCACTCCATTATCTTTAAAGTCTTTTTTCTGTAAATTACTATCTTCAAATTTGTTTTTCACTAATTCGGATGATATAGATACTGAATTGTTTCCTGCGAAGTTTTTATCAGAGTTTTCAAGGTAATTAGAAATTTTCAAGTACTTTGAATGTTCCTTATTATCCTTTGTTTCGTTATAGAATTCTTCAAGTTCTGAACTTGATATCTTGATTCTGTAATGTTCAGATTTCTTTGTTTTCTTAGTACTGATTCTTGGTCCTACCCCTATCCTTGTCAAGGCATAGCTTAAGTCTTGTTTCATTTTCTCGCTAGAGGTTCCTATTTCTATTTCATATCTGCTGAAACTGCCTTCGGATAAGTAATATCCTCTTAGGAAAGCTGAAACAACTTTCTTAGGGCTTTTAAGGATTTTTTCGGGAATAGAGTAATTTGAAGATTTTTCTTTTTCTGGGAATCCTAACGAAACTAAGAGATCCCTAAGAATTTTACTTTCAACTTTTACGGATTCAACGGTATTAGCTGTTTCTCGTGTACTTTCTAATCCGAACAGTTCTTTTACCAGTTCTTCTACTCTTTCTAATAATTTTTCATCTTTGTTATAGAAGTGAACTGAGTTATGTTTAAGGCTTCCATCTCCTAGTAGCAGTCCTAGAAGTTCTCCAAGTTTTTCATCTACCTTTTCAGGTATGTTTTCCAAATCTTTTTCTCTTGTTCTTTTTTCTGGGAGTAATTCGTCAGTTCTGATTCTCTGTTTTGTTGTTTTTATGGGTAGTTCTCTAGGCATGAGTAGGGTGTCTTCTTTTTCAAGGTTTTGTGCTTGTTTTTCTACGATTTCCATGTTCTCGTTTAATACGAATAGTTTATGGACCGGTGTTAATTCTACTTCTCTTCCTGATTTTGTTTTAACTATTACTGTGGAATCTGTTTTTCCTTTGTAAAGATATGTTGCTTCTTTTTCAGATATTTTACCTTCTTCTCTGGAAAGTATTTTAAGTGGTTCATCTAGTTCTGTCCATTCTTCGTGCTCTTCGATTTTACGTTCGCCTTCATCTTTATATTCTTCATATATCTCTTTAATTGGTTTTTTAGTACCATCTGATAGAATTACAGGAGTTTCTCCAGTAACACATTTTCCTGTACCGAAACCACCTGGTATTGCAGCGGTTCCTCCTTTGGTTATAGGGAAGAATGTGTCGAATACTCTTTGTCCGGTTACTAGTGGCTCTTCGGGTGGTTTTTTGTTTTTTCTTTTTCTTGGTTGTCTGACGGGCCATTCTCTTAGCATGTTTATTTCTTTTTCTTCTTCGTCTGTTTGGATTTTTGCTATTGTTTCTTCGACTTTGTAGTCTCCTTCTTTGATTTCTGTTATTTCTGCTTCGTTTATTTCGGATGGTACTAGTATTTTATGGTCTACTAGTGGTGTTTCGGGTACTATTCCTATTACGTCTCCTCCTTTGACTGTGTCTCCTTCTTCTACTTCTGGTTTGAATTCCCATTTTTCGTTTCTATCTAGTGCTGATGCAGATATTCCTCTGTTGATGAATGCGCCACTTTCTTCTTCTAATTTTTTAAGTGGCCTTTGTATTCCATCAAAGAAGTTTGAAACCATTCCTGGCCCTAATTCGACTGATAGGGGTGATCCAGTTGATTTTACTGGGGCTCCTGGTTCTATTCCGGCGGTTTCTTCATATACTTGGACGGATGCTGTTTCTCCGTCAAGCTCGATTATTTCTCCGGTTAGTTCTTCTTCCCCAACTTTCACAACGTCGTTCATCTTGCTTCCTTTCATTCCATCAGCGATTACGAGGGGGCCAGTGATCTTGGTTATTTTTCCAGTTATTTGATCTTGATTTTGGTTAGACATTTTATTCTACCTCCACGCCTACGGCGCTTTTTACAACATCTTCAAGTTTTTCTTCTTCTCCGGATGGGCCTTCCATTCCGGGTACGCTCATTATTAATGTATCTAATTCTTCGAATTCTAATTCTGGTGTATATTTATCTAGGATGATGATGAGTCCGAATTCGTCTTTTATTTCATTTATTTTTTGTTCAGCTTCTTTTTTGCTTTCTATTTCAAATGCGTTTTTGATTCCGGCTAATTTGTATCCGGTTATCATGTCTTTGCTCCCCATTACTGCGATCTTCATTTATTCTGCCTCCATTCCTACTAAAAATTTTTTTATTTTGTCAGAGGTTAGGTTGTTTTTTACTCCTGTTATGATTGCTTTTAGGTTTTTTATTTCGGCTTTTTTTCTGGAGATGTATCCTATGGTTGGTCCTAGTCCTATTGGTTGTTGTATTGAGATGTCTCTTCCCATTTTGACGTTGTAATTCATTAAGGATCTTTCTATTGTTTCTGCTTTTTCTAGTCCTTGTCCTGTTATATCTGATATTGATTCGAAATATTCTGTACCTTCTAGAACTGATATTGCGGTGTCTATGTTTTCTGCTTGAATCATCTTATCTAAGGTTTGCTGGTTTAGTGTGCCGCCTCCTATTACACTGTTTTGTATTCTTTCTTTGTCCATGTTGGATACTTTTCCTCTTAGAATGAAGCTTATGTTCTTTAGGTCTATTTGTTTTCCGAAGTATTCTTTTAGGTCTTTGTTGTCTTCTAGTTTTTCTTTTAGTTCATTGTAGTAGTCTTCGTAGAGTTCGGTTTCGAGTTCTGATACTTTTTTGTCTTCTTCTACTTGGTAGTCTCTTACGGCTTGATAGTATCTTGTGTCTTTTAGCGGTTCTGATGGTTCTTCCGAACTTATTATGTCTTCAAATAGGTCTGTTAGTTCTCCAACCTCTGTTAGGTATGGTTGAGGATCTGTACCGGATTCTTTAGCTTTAAGTATTACTATTAAGTTTTTAATGTCCCATTCTCGCTTTAAATGTTCAAATATTGGTCTCACATTTTTTGGTAATATGTTAGATAAAGTTTGATATGTTTGGATTAATTCTTTGTCTAGAGTGTTTTCAAGAGTTTTTGAATTAATTTCTTCTGGAATGTTATAGTCAGATTCTTCTAAGATTGATGTTACTTCTTCTAAAGATCTTGAATCAGCTAATTCTCTGTATTTGTCTTCGTCTATTAGATGTCCTTCTTTTGCTCTTATTCTTGCGTTTGGATAAGCAAATGGTATTATCTCTCTTAGTTTTGTCCAAACTCCTACTCCGGCTATTGCTATGATCCCTAGTAATCCTAAATAAACTAAAGGGTCAGGAACCTCCATTTTCCCACCCTTCAACTTCGAATACTTGTTTTACTAGTTTTTCAGCTTCTTTTTCGGCTTCTTTCTCGATTTTTTCCTCATCTGCTGTTTCGATTTCAGGTTCTTCCATTTTCACTTCTTTCTTTTTGATTTCGTCTTCAACTCCTCCGAAAAGTGTTGAAGAAACATTAATTCTTAAGTCGTCTAAGATTCTTTCTTTTCTAGCTTTAATGGTGTTATTTACTCTAACTCCACCTTCTTTTTCTACTATCACTCCTGTTTCTTTTATTTCATTACCTAGCTCTATTTTTGTTTCATTTTCTGTTTCATTAGAAATTTCCTCTTCCAATTGGTTTTTATCTATATTGTTTAGCATTTCCAAGCTTTTTTTGTCTCCATGGACGGTGAAGTTTCCTCCTTTTAATTCAGTTGCTGCATCTTTTACTAAATTTTTAACGTATTCTTCAAATTCAGAGGGGTCTTGATTTTCGATTCTATTTACTGCTTCTTCAATTACTTCTTGTATTAGTTCTTCTTTTTTATTCATTATTTTTCTTTTAGCTTCTAGTCTTGATGAGGATACTATTTTATCGAGTTCCTGTTTTCCTTCTGATATTCCTTTTTCTTTAATTTCATTTGTTTCTTCTTCTGCTTCTTTTTCCGCTCTTTCGAATACTTCTTTTGATTTTTTCAGTGCTTCTTCTCTTTTTTCATGAATTTTTTGCTGTGTTTTACTTTTAATTTCGTTGATCAGTTCCTCTTTCCCCACTTTAGGACCCCCTGTGATCTTAAAGACCGACTCCAAGAACTATCATCATTATTCCGATAACGAAACCGAATATAGCTGCAGTTTCTGGAAGTACACCGAATATAACATTCTGTGCTAAGGTATCTGAGTCTTTTGCAGTTGATCCTATTCCAGAGGATGTGGTTATTCCCTGTCCTATAGCAGAAAGCTGGGCAAGTCCAACACCAAGTCCTGCTCCTAGTATAATCAATGCTTTAACTTCAGCACCTTCTCCCAATGTAGACATAATTTCAGTAGCTCCACCAGGAATGGCACCCGCAGCAAATAGTATCAAGAAAGCGATAATGAACCCGTAAATAGTCTGGGTCATTGGCAGGCTCTCTAGAATTAATGAGTTCCTGAAATTATCAGGATCTTCAGCTACTGCTCCAGCGGCTGCAGATCCAGCTATTCCAATACCTAAAGCAGATCCGAACGCAGATATTCCAATTGCTAATGCAGCTCCTATCGCAACTGCCATTACAATACTTACCATATTTTATTCCTCCTTAAGTTTTAATTTAGTTAATTTTCTTTTAGATTTAAAAGGTGTAAATTCAACTCCTTCAGGCTCATAGAACTGCCCGAAGAATTCAACGTAATGAAGTCTTAGTGAATGTACAAAAGCTCCAAGAGAGTTTATTAACAGATTGAATAAATGACCTCCGAAGAAAACTATAATTGCGAATATTGCTCCAACTGGAATTATCGATAACCTAATTGGCCAAGATAACTGAACAATCAAGTTAATAACCATAGCTATTCCAGTAGTTCCTAAGCCCAAGGCCAATAATCTGGCATATGAGAACCAATCTCCTAAGAATCCGAATATATCGATAATGCTTAATAGACCTCCTATTGCTCCTTGGTCTTTAAGACCTCCGACTACGACTAAAATCAATCCTACTCCAATCAATCCATAATCTAAAGGCTGTACATTGATTGCAAAAGCCCCAATGCCTAAGATTAGAAGTATCCAAGAACCATTATCCAATATTCCTTCAAGCACCTCGTTTTCCCTTATAGATAATACCAATCCTATAACATTTCCTAGCAATAGATGTGTGATCCCTATAACTAAGGAAACTCCTAGAACAAGCATTGATCCTGTTAGCGGGTCCACGAGTCTCGGAACGATTGATCCAGTCATACCCATCATTTCTCCAACTGTTTCCGGGAAGTTACCGAAGTAACTACCGAATACCGATCCTAGAATCATTGTAAAAAGACCTGATCCTATTATGATTGCGAATAAGTTGTAGGTACCATCTCTTTCCTCTTTATTCATTACTACGAAGGCTGATAAGCCTAGAAGGAACAGCCCGTAAACGAAATCTGTGAGCATGAATCCGAAGAATAATGAAAATGTTATAGCTATTATTGGAGTTGGATCAATCCTGTTAGGTTTAGGAACTCCGAACATTTTTGTTATTAATTCAAACGGTTTTACGATTGATGAATTCTCTAATAATGTAGGCACCTTCTCATCTTCGTTTTCTGGATTAGTATTTGTGTTTTCTGTCTTGAATATTATTTTTTCATCGGTAAAGTCTTTTAAACTTAATTCTAGTTCTTCCACTTCTTTTTTAGGTATCCATCCTGTTAAAACAAATGTTTCCCTGCTTCTTCCGAGTTTCTGATATTCTGAATTCTTGTCAATCTCATTTTCAATTATCTCAATCCATTTTTCAACTTCTTCATAATGTTGATTAGAATATTCTTTAAATTCATTAACTACATTTTCTCTTTGATTTTCAAGATCTTCTAATTCAGATTCAAGTCGATTGATATTCTCTTCAGGAGTTCCCTCTAGTCCTGTAACATCTATTTCGTTAATATCTCTTTCAATATCTTCTAATTCCCCTAGAGAAGAGATTAGCACTACTTTTCTATCTTCTTCTAGTTCGTAGGTTTTCAAAAATGTGGAACTTGGGATTTTTTCCTCTAATTTTTCTTGTTCTATTTCCAGATATCCGAAGTAGTTCTGGATTCTACCTTCTGATTCCAGTAAACTTAGGTCTATATCTATTTCTTCAATTTCTTTTAGAGTATCTAGAGTTTTTTCAGATTTTTCAATCTTATTGTCAATTTCTTGAAGTTCTTGTGATAAGGAGTCTGTTTCTTTTTCTAGTTTTGAAATCACTTTTTCAGCTTCTTTATTTATTTCTTCAGTTCCTATGTAATCAATTTCCTTTTGTTCTGATCCTTTAGATGTTATCATTGACATCATAGAGGTTTCTTCTTCTCTGTACTGATCTAATGTTCTTTCAATTCTGTTTAATCTAGTAGCTAAAGTAGATGTTTCTCTTTGAGCGCTAGTTCTTTCCTCTTTTTTCTTTACCTCTGCTTCTTTTATCTGTACTACTCCCTCTTCTTGCAGAAATGTAAGGATCTTATCCTTTTCATTACGAATTCCAATTATTCGAACTTTTTCCATATCTGCAGGCTTGAACATTTGATCACTCATTCAATGAAACTAAAGTTTCTATAGCCTTATTAACGGCTTCATCAAAATTTTCTTCGGCCTTTTCATTTATATTTTTTACTGTCTTTTCACCAAGATTCTCTATCTTCTCTGCTTCCTTTTTTCCTTCCTCTTTGTAATCATTCTTAATTTCTTTAACTTCCTCTTTAGCTTCTTTTTTCCTTTTTTCTATTTTCTCATTGGCTTTTTTCTTTGATTTTTTCACTACTTCTTCTAAGTTTTTCTCGGCCAATTTTTCTTTCTCTTCCGCCTGTTTTTCAATCTTTTTTATTTCTTCTAATTCTTCCATGTTATTACCTCAGGAGATATTTTAAAATTTCTCCATAGGCTGGTCTTGTGATAGTGATTCCAGCAGTAACTCCAATAATCGTGGTGATTGCAAATCCTTTCAATACACCGAGCCCTAAAATTGCTAATGGAGCCATTGCAATTCCAGTAGTGAATGCAGCAGCTATTAATATGAATAAGGCTCTATTTATACTTTTATTAAGTCTAACTAATCTTCTTTTACCTGTTGCTTCTCCCACACTGAAAGTTTCATCAGTCATAACAATTTGCTGGTCGACACCCGTTCCTATTGTTGTAATTATTCCTGCAATACTCGGAAGGTCGAGATTCCAATTAATTATTGCTGCTACTCCTAATATAATAAATATTTCTGATAAGCTCGTGAAAACTAAAGCAGCTGAAATTTTAGGATTTTTATATCTTAATCCAATAATAGCTGCTATTACAATCATAGCGGCTAATCCAGCTATTAATATTTGTTGTTTAAATTCTTCACCTAGTGTCGGTGAAACTCGATATGTTCTAACAATTTCAGTGTCTATAGGAAGTGAACCTGATTGTAAGATAGCGCTCACTTGTTTAGCTTCATTAGAAGCGGCAACTTGATTTTGTGCTCCACCAGTAATACTCACACTCTGACTTACTCTACCTTGGGTAAGTTCTTCAGCGACTGGGTATGGGCCTTGATGCCCGATACTTTCTTTAATGAATTTTGTTACTTCGCTTTGGGAAAGTTCAGAGGCAAATGTTTTATTTTCAACTTCATATTGTTCTCCATTAATTTGTTGAGATACTCCAGACAACTGATCCCAAGCGCCTAGATAAATTAGAGTTTTATTTTCATCCATTAAGGAATCGAATTCTGTTCTATTAAATTGATCCGCATTAATCACTTGTACATCAAGGTCCTTGGATATCCGATCGATTAGTAGTGGAGCTTCTCTATTAACTTGTTGTGATATTGGTTGATTAAAGAAATTGTATGCTTCGTTTGATGCAATAATGATCGAATTTTGAGGTGGATCTACGTACATATCTACTGGGTAGTTAGGTTTTCCTTCGGCGAGGTTGGCAAATTTTTCTGCTGAACTTTGAGTTAGGTCAAATGGAACAATCCATTCCGTTCCACTGCTTTTTAACCTAATTTCATTTACTCTTTGTATATCAGATCCTGTAGCAAATGTTTCACCGTTGAATTGTGCGATAAATACTCCTTCTCGCCTTAATATTTCTTCTACTCTTTTTTGTTCTTCGGTCGAAGTATTTGCAACTTCAACTGTAACGTGTTCGTTATCTTGTAGAGGTCTTACTTGAATGTCTTTAACTCCTAAACTGTTTAATCTTTCGTTTAACACTTTTACTATTGTATCCATTTCTTGATCTGATGCTTTTCTGTCTAATTGAAGTTGTATGGAAGTACCACCCTCTAAATCAATACCATATTGTAATCCTAATCCGTATACTGATACTGCGGATAAAGCTAGAACCCCTACGAGTAATACAACTTTCCAGTTCATTCTACCGACTCTCCAGTTCTCCATTTCAATATACCTGCGTTAAATAACCAGGTATTCATTAGGTCAGCTATAATGCCTAAAATTAATACTGATGCTATACTATCAAGTATTTGAGATGAGTTAACAATATAGACAACAAGTAAAACGCTTAAAGTTGTTCCACTCATCATTAGTCCGGTTTGAAGTGCGTTAGTATATTTTTCTTCGTATTTACCGCTCCGTTTTAAAATTCTAGTTGTTAGCAAAATATTACTATCCACTGCATATCCGATTAACATGAGTAAGGCTGCGATAGTTCCTAATGTAAGAGGTATTCCTAATACTGCCATAAGACCTACAGATATAACCATATCAGAAAAAGCACAATAAATTATTGTTAAAGAGGGTATTATGTCTCTAAATGTGATAAATACTACTACAATCATTCCTAAAAATGCTATTCCTAAGGCTTTGAATCCTTGAATTTGTGTTGAACGTCCGAAAGAAGCTCCTATTTGTTCAGAGCTAATTGAATCGTCTGGAGGGTTTATCTCAGTTCTAATCAAGTTTGTTAACTTATTTTCGTCTATTCCTGAAGGGGCTTCAACTAGAAGACCTGTTGTTCCTTGTAAGGATCTGACTTCAATTCTTGAATCTCCCATTTCATCTTGTAAATAGGTCTCTAATTGTTGTGGGTTATAATCTACGTCTGTAATGGTTACCCTAGATCCTCCTTTTAGATCTATTCCTAGTGAAGGCGGATTTAAGGCTCCTATTGTAGCCATTAATATAAAGAATATAATAGGAATTGCAATCATCTGTTTATATGATAGTTCTGTAATTCTGTCGAACATCTGTGTTTCCTCCATGTTGGGTAATGATAAGAAATTACTCTTAAAAGGTTTTCGAGATTTTTTTCTGATAAAGGTTAAAGGCTGTAAGAGATCGATTTTTTATCATTAAAGGATTTTATTTACCTTTCTTGATATTGTTAAATTCTTTTTTTATTTTTACGAGGGTGGTTGTTGTAATATCTTTGTTAGCTTTTAATATGGTTTTTTGTTTTCCATTTATTTTATTTGATTCTTTTGTGGGGTTTTATATTTATTTGGTTTGATCTTATGTAAAGTTTTTGGTGTAAAATTTTTTGTAACATACGATTTAAACCTTTCGTTAAACAAAACATTCTGCAAAAAATTTAACCAACTAAAAAATTAACTAAAATTCTTTCTAACAAATTAATAAAAGATCAACTAAAAGAAATTATCCTCCCATAATAATATCCAAATACATTAAACAACAAGATGAAAAAAATTAAAGCTAATTTTTAAACAACTCATAAAAAATAAAGAAAAACTTGAATAAATAAAAAAACAATTTATAATAATTTAGTTATTACTTTAAGTTATTGAGACCGGATTTTATTTATTTTTTACCAAGATTTTGATTTCTAAATACACATTTCATTATGCCAAAATAGAACTTATATTTTAAATTAAGTAAAGGGTAAATACTTAATTTTCAACAGAAAATGGAGATATTTTGCAAAGAATTCTAAAATTTATGAAAAGATTTAAAAGGTAGAGTTTTCACATATCAATATCGATTTAAATAAGAAGAATAAATAAGCAAAAATATGGAGGATTAAAATGGTAGAAGCTGGAACTCAAACAATGATAGCTCTGGTTGGTTATCTAATAATTGTATTAGGAATAGGTTATTGGTCAGCCAGAAAAGTAGAAGACGAAGAAGATTACTTTATAGGAGGATACAAATTACCAGGATTTGCCTTAGCACTTTCCGAAAGAAGTACAGATATGTCAGGATGGTTACTAATAGGAATGCCAGGATTAGCCTATGCATCAGGACTATCAGCTATATGGATATTATTAGGAACAGCAGGAGGAGCCGTATTCCAATGGATATTCTACTCTAGAAAATTCATGGAAGAAAAAAGAAAATCAGGAGCAGTAACCCCCAACGACTATATCGCAAAAAGATTCCCTGGTGGAGCTAAAACCATAAGAACAATAGGAGCAATAATAGTATTTATATTCTACATAGCATACGTAGGATCTCAATTTGAAGCTGGAGGAAAAGTTCTTGACCAAACATTCGGGATCGATCCTCAAATAGGCATAATAATAGTAGCAGCTATAGTGATAGTATATGCCTTAGCCGGTGGATTCATGACAGTAGTTTGGACAGACACCCTTCAAGCATTATTAATGGTTTTCACCTTGGTAGTACTACCTGCACTCCTACTAATTGATGTTGTAGCAGACCCTACTTTATCAATTATGGGAGCCTTAGAGGCATCCGGAGGTGGTAGAGCCTCATGGTTAGCAGGAAAATCAGGGGCCGCAGCAGGATTACTACTCGGAGCTAACCTAAGCTGGTTCTGGGGATATATGGGAGGAGAACCTCATATATTTGTCAGAATGATGGCATTAAAAGATGAATCACAGAGAAGAGCAGGAATAATAACAGCAATTACCTGGGGAACTCTAACATCAGCAGGAGCATTTCTCCTAGGACTATTGGCAAGAACAATCCATAAAACCCCACCAGAATTAGTAGCGGACCGAGAAATGGTACTACCTTACATGGTCCTACAACATACACCCGGAATACTAGGTGGAGTTCTATTAGCAGGAGCAATAGCAGCAATGATGTCAACCGCAGACTCACAATTAGTAATGGCAAGCTCAGCAGTAGCAGAAGACTTCTATAATAAAGTCATCAGTAGTGAGAAAAAATTCTCACAAAAAATGAGATTAAGAATATCCAGACTCGCAACCCTAGCAATAGGAATTATAGGTCTCATACTAGTTTCAACCACAGAAGGATTCGTATACACTATCGTAGGATGGGGTTGGGCCGGACTAGCTGGAGGATTTGGACCAGCAATGACATTATCATTCGTCTGGGACAGATTCAACAAAGCAGGAGTAATAGCATCATTCATAGTAGGACCCGCTTTCACAATAATATGGGTAGTATCAGGACTATCATCACAAATCGTAACCGCAAGATTACTGAGTTTCCCTGTAGGTTTCATCGCAGCAGTAATAGCAACCCTAATATGGGAAAAATCTGAAAAAGAATCTGAAAAACAGACGGCATCTCCTGAATCTCAATAAATAATTCCTTCTTTTTATTTTTAATTTAAATTTGAAGAATATTATCTAAAAATTGAAGTTAATACAGTATTATTTGATTAATAAAGTAAATTTTATTCGGAATTTAATATTTTAGAAGTTAAAAGATATTTAAAATAAGTAGGTATTAAAATGAGAGTAGAAGATCATCCTATACTTTCCTTTGAGAAAGGAGAAGAAATAACTATATACTATGAAGGAGAACCCATTACCGCTCATGAAGGTGAAACGATAGCCTCTGCTCTTTATGATAATGGGATTAAAGAGTTCAGAAAGAGTGGTGAAAAAAATCGGTCAAGAGGATTTTTCTGTTCTATAGGGAAATGTTCCTCTTGTTTGATGAAGGTTGATGGGATCCCAAATGTTAGAACATGTATAACTATGGCTAAGGAAGGTATGGAATTAGAAGAACAAAAGGGATTTCCAGAACTACCTGAAAGGAAAGATAAGGTAAATTATGGACAAATAAAATCTTCGAGAACTGAAATTACTGTAATTGGCGGAGGCCCTGCTGGACTCAAAGCTGCATTAACTGCAGCAAGAGCTGGGGCAGATATAACAATCGTTGATGAAAATCCATTACTTGGAGGTCAATTGATTAAGCAGACCCATAAATTCTTCGGATCTGCTGAGGAAGAAGCAGGAACTAGAGGGATTAAAATAGGAAAGGAACTAGTTTCCCAGGTAGAAGAACATGAAAATATTAATTCTATGTTAAGAACTAGTGCGGTCGGAATCTACGATGATTCAATCGGGGTTTACACTAATATGAAAGAGTTTGAAGAAATTAAGACTGATAAAATTATAGTGGCTTCAGGAGCATCAGAGAAAATGATCACATTTCCCAATAATGATCTTCCTGGAGTGTATGGAGCAGGCGGGATTCAAACTCTCATGAATGTTTATGGAGTAAAACCAGGTAATGAAGTATTAATGGTTGGAGCAGGGAATGTAGGTTTGATAGTAGCTTACCAGCTATTACAAGCTGGTGTAGATGTTAAAGCAATTATTGAAGCTCAAGAAGAGATCGGTGGGTATTATGTTCATGCAGCAAAGGTAAGAAGATTTGGTGTTCCAATACTTACTAATCACACTGTAAAAAAGGTTAAAGGAGGTTCAGAAGTTAAAAGAGTTTTAGTATCGGAATTAGATGAGAACTGGGAATTTGTTCAAGGATCTGAAAAAGAATTTAATGTAGACACAGTTGCTTTAGCAGTTGGACTTTCTCCAAGTTATAAACTACTTAACCAGGCCGGTTGTGAGATAAGTTACGTGCCTAGTTTAGGAGGATATGTTCCGATTAGAGACGATAACATGAGGACAACTGTCGAAGATATTTATGTGGCAGGTGATGTTTCAGGGATAGAAGAAGCGACCACCGCAATGCTTGAAGGAGAAATATCAGGTGCATCAGCTGCTTTATCAATAGGTTATGAGGATGAAAGTTTAATCGATGATATAGAGGAATCAAAAGATGATCTAAGAAAATTAAGGTCTGGACCGTACTATGAACATATTAGAGAAGGTTTAACTGAGGTAATTAGATGACCAAGTCAGAGGAAGATGAAAGTAAAGATTGGAAGAAAACTGGTTATCTAGGTCCTGAGGATCTAGAATTGCCTTCTGAGGATAGAATGAGGGAAAAACCTGTTGCAGTTGTTGAATGTCCTCAAGAAATTCCATGTGATCCATGTAAGGTTCATTGCCCTGTTGATGCTGTAAAGATGGAAGATTTAAATGATACTCCGAGAGTTGATTTTGATCAGTGTACAGGATGTTCTATTTGTGTGCAGAAGTGTCCGGGTTTAGCTGTCTTTATGGTTCAAATAATAAATGATGAAGCTAAGATTACTCTTCCTTATGAATTTGAGCTTCCGGATGAAGAAGAAATTGTTGATGCGCTTAATAGGAAGGGTGAGAAAGTTTGCGAGGGTGAAGTAGTTAATATTATTTCTAAGGAGGAAACAGTTGGTGATACTGCTTTAGTTACTCTAAAAATACCTCGAAATTATATTGAAAATGTAAGAGGTTTTGAGAGGGTTAATAATGAAAGATGAAAAAGAAGAAAGTGAAGATGAAATAGTTTGCCGATGTAGAGATGTAACTGTAAAAGACATAGAAAATGCAATAGATGATGGTTACAATACTTTAGAACTATTAAAAAGAAAAACTAAGGTAACAACAGGAACATGTCAAGGAAGAACCTGCCTAGAATTAGTGCAAAGAATACTAGCAAGAAAAACAGGAAAACAAATAAAAGACATGGAAAAACCGAGCGATAGATCCCCAATAATACCAGTGCCTATGAGATTCATAGCAGGAGAAAAAGAAGAGGGCTAAAAATGGAAGATAAGAAGATCACAATAATAGGAGCAGGATCAACAGGTCTATCTACCGCATACTTTCTATCCAAGATGGGAGAAGAAGATGTAAGAATCTTAGAAAAAGATTTTGTTGGGAGTGGAGCAACTGGAAGATGCGGAACCGGAATTCGAGCTCAATTCGCAGATAAACCAACTATAAACTTAATGAAGGAATCAAAAAAGCTTTGGAAGAAATGGTCCAACGAAATGGATTTCAATTTTCTTCAAACAGGTTACCTTTACCTGCACCACTCAGAAGAGGAAGTTGAAAGATTTAAGAAGATGCATAGGCTACAAAACTCCCTAGGAGTACCCTCAAGGATTATAGATAAAGATGAGATTCAAGAAATCTGCAAACATATTGATACCTCAGATGTAACTGCAGGAAGTTTCAACCCTAAAGATGGTAAAGCTCATCCATTTAAAGTTGCATTAGAATTGAAAAAATTTATAGAGAATACAGAAATAGAATTAAATGAATATACAGAAGTAAAAGACATAAAAATAAATAAAAACGGTGAAGAAAAGAAAATAATTACAGGTAATGACGAATATAACACTGAAATAATAGTCAACGCCACAGGAGGATGGGCCTCAAAAATTGGAGAAATGATGAATATAAAAATACCCATAGAACCGCACAGACACCAAGCGATAATAACCGAACCATTCAAGAAAAGAACAATAGAACCTATGATAGTTTCAATGAAACATGAAGGAGCATATTTCACCCAAACAGAGAGAGGAGGTATCGTAGGAGGGGTATCAAAACCAGAAAATGAACCTCCAACATATAGTATGAAAGAAACATTAAAATTCGAGAAAAGACTAAGCAAAGCCTTCTCCCAGATAATACCAGCGTTAAAGCATGTTAAAATACTAAGACACTGGGCAGGATTCTATGCTATAACCCCAGATCACAACCCAATGATAGGAGAGTATAAAATAAATGGCCATTATCTAGCATCAGGATTTAGTGGACATGGATTCATGATGGCTCCGATAGTAGGTAAATCCATCTCCAAACTTGTCTTAAATGAGGAAACAGAATACTCTTTAGAATATTTTGATCCTTACAGAATCGATAGAGGCGAACTAAGAGAACCAGCTCTTCAAATGGGTTAGATTAAGATTCAAGCTCTTTCATATTCGCTGATTACTTCATTTAGAGTTGACCATGCTGTAAGCTGTTCTTTGTATATTGATATTTTCTTTCCCTTGGGATTGGAAATGTAGTCTCCCTTGGGGAATCCTCCTATTATTACTGTTGTATCTCCTGATTTTGGAAATTGTTTTTTTAATTCAGTGACCGATTCTCCTTCACCGGTCATCACCAATTTTTCACCATTAAGATCATTCAAAAGGTTTTTTAGCGTTTCATTTCTTAGTTTAAGTAATTCTAAATCCTTTGGAACTGTTTTAGTTTTGAATAGTTTTTCAAACAGTCCAATGAATCTATTATAAGATCTTGGTAATCTTGTTTCAGAATCTATTTCGATTACTTTATCGTTTCTGGTGTGTATGAATAGATTAAGCTCCTTTTCCTTATTAAGAATGCTTTCGAGAGCGCATAATAGACTTATATGTATTATATCCGGCCTTCCTCTTCTTTCAGATTGTTTTAATTTTTTCATTGCTTTATGATGGTAGTTAGAATCTAATAACATTTCAGATGGATTCTTATCACTTTTTTTAGCGCTTCTCTTAATTATATTATGACTTTGAATCTTAGAAGGAATTAATTCTAACTCAGAATCAGCTAATACAATATTCAGCATTAAATACACCGAAAAAAAGTAGAAAAAAATTTACTTTAAAAAGTCAATAATTTTTTCTGCAGTCATTACACCAGTTCTTCTCTGAGCTTCCTCAGTAGTTGAAGCTATATGACATGTTAACAATACATCATCTAATTCTAATAATGGATTATCATCTTCAGGTGGTTCTTCTGCATAAACATCGATTCCCGCAGCCTTTATTTCATCGTTTTTTATGGCATCAGCTAAATCTTCTTCATTTATCACTCCACCCCTAGCTGCGTTAACTATTATAGCCGAATCCTTCATTTTCTTTAACTCTTCTTCAGCAATAAGATTCTTAGTTCCTGGATTTAATGGAACATGTATGGAAAGAAAGTCGCTAGTAGCTAATAATGGGTCAAGATTATCTATACAAGCGGCACCTATCTCATCTCCATAATCTAGGTTCTCTCTACAGTCATAGTAAAAGATGTTCATACCTAGTGCATCCCCTATCTTTGCCGTTTCGTATCCTATTTTCCCAAAGCCTACTATTCCAAGATTTTTACCTCGTAATTCATTTCCCATAATGTCTCCTTTTCTCCATGTATTATTCTTTAACCCTTGATGGGCTTTACCTACTTCTCTAGCTGCTCCAAGCATCAAGGTGAGTGCATGTTCCGCTACAGATCTAGTCGGAGCTTCTGGCACATTTTTAACTTCTATACCTAGTTCCTCCGCTTTTTCAGTATCAATAGTATCTAAACCAACACCTGCTCTCCCAATTACCTCTAAATTCTCTCCAGCCTCGATTACTTCACTAGTCATCCTAGGTTTACTTCTAACAATAATAGCATTAAAATCTTTAATTTTTTCTTTAAGAACATCCTGATCCGGATAATGCAATTCCTCCACTTCAAAACCTTCCGTATCTTCCAATAACTCAACTGCATCCGGATGAATCTTAGCAGCAACAAGAACCTTCTTCATTATTTCCACCAACTAACTAAATTTAATAAACATCCAAACCTCAAAGCTTTCCAAAACTTCAAGAAAACTCCTTAAAATAAAATTGGAGAAAACAACATATAAAAATAATGGTTTATCCAAACAAAAAAATTAAAAACCTAATTTAAAAAATCAAAAATTTGAAATATTTAACCTTTAAAATATAATATAAACATAAAAAATATTTTAAAAGAATCATATATTAACCACAACAATAATCAAAATTTATCAGCAAACAACAACTCATTAGACCACTAAAAAGAGTTCATTCAATTAAAGCAAATTTAGTGTTCAGGTGTTAAAATGACTGACTACGAATTTAAGGATTATAGAGATTATAAGAACAAATATTCAGATTTAGTTGAATTGGAAAGAGAAGAAGAAATGGAAAGACATGAAAAAGAAATAAGGAATATGCATCCGAAAGAAAGAGAATCGAAGGGAAGAGCATTACTAAATATGAAAGGTAAAGATGAAGGCAAAGGATTAGGAGGTAAATACCTAATAAAATTTGTTAGAGGAGAACGTTTACCGGATACGGAGATATCAGTAGGGGATTTAGTAATGGTCAGTAAAAATGAACCTTTAAATCCTGATAATCCTACTGGAACGGTTATAGAGAAAACTAATTACTCAATAACGGTAGCATTCAACAAAAAACCCTTTGGATTCGTATACGGTAAAAATCTTAGAATAGATTTATACGTGAATGACATAACATTCCAAAGAATGCTGGACGCTTTAAAAAACCTGGAAAACGTAAAAGAAGACAAAAAACATCTTAAAAACATTATATTAGGAAAAGAAACTCCAAGATTCACTAAAAAAGAAGATATAGAAATAAAAAATTCTGAATTAAACCATTCTCAGAAAAAAGCTGTTGAAAGATCATTAGAAGCAGATGATATCTTTTTAATTCATGGTCCTCCAGGGACTGGCAAAACAACCACTCTAATTGAGGTAATCGAACAGCATATTGAAGAAGGAAAAAAGGTTTTAGCAACTGCAGACTCAAATGTAGCTGTTGATAATATTGTTGATTTTTTAGCTGAAAGAAATAGGGAACCTGTAAGGGTAGGACATCCTGCAAGAGTTACAGAAACACTGAGAGAGCACACATTAGACTATTTAGTAGAGGAAAAGGATAAATATCGGAAATCACAGAACTTAAGAGATAAAGCTGATAAACTCGATGATGAACAAGATAATTACACCTATCCTTCAGGAAGATGGAGAAGAGGTCTAAGCGATGAAGCAATCAAAAGTCTGGCAAAAAAAGGCAAAGGATCAAGAGGAATTTCTCCGAAAAAAATTAAAAGCATGTCAAAATGGTTAGATCTTCAAGAACAAATAAATGACTTAATACAAGAATCAAAAGAACTAGAAAATCAAGCAATAGATGAACTAATAGAAAATGCAGACGTAGTATGCACAACTAATTCAACAGCAGGAAGTGAATTAATGGAAAACAGAAACTTCGATGTAGTGGTAATAGATGAAGCCACCCAAGCAACAGAACCATCCTGTTTAATCCCGATCACCCACGCAAATAAAGTAGTAATGGCAGGAGACCATAAACAATTACCACCAACAATTTTAAACCAAGAAGCAAAACAAAAAGGACTCGAACAGACCTTATTCGAAAGAATGATACATATCAACGAATCTGAAATAAAGGAAATGCTAAATAAACAGTACAGAATGAACAACAAAATAATGAACTTTTCAAGCCAAAAATTCTACAACAACAACCTCGAAGCATCTGAACAAGTATCAAATCACAAATTAGACATCGAAAAACGAAGATCAAAAGAAAAGGTAGAAGAAATCATTGATCCAGAAAACATAATTACATACGTAGATACACAAGGAAAATATCCTGAAAGAACTAGAGAAGGATCAACTTCAAAAGAAAATCCAAAAGAAGCAGAATTAGTTAAAGAAATAGTTGAAAAACTTTTAAATCGTGGAATAGACCCAATGAGTATCGGTGTAATCTCACCTTACGATGATCAAATAGATCTCTTGAATAAAAAAATGAATATGGAAGAATTAGAAGTAAAAACAGTGGATGGTTTCCAAGGTAGGGAAAAAGAAATAATAATACTTTCCTTAGTCAGATCAAATAAAAAAGGAGAAATAGGATTCTTAGAAGATCTTAGAAGATTAAATGTTTCAATCACCAGAGCAAAGAAAAAATTAATTCTTATAGGAGATTCCAGAACACTAAATAAACATGAAACCTACGCAGAACTTATAAATTACATAGAAAACGAAGGAAATCTAATAAAGGTCTAATAATATTATATAACTACTTCTTTTTCTTCTCCACCAAAAAATCTTCAATAACCAGATAATCAAGATCAGACCTTAAAAAAGATTTAACAGCATCTCTAGGAGAACAAACAATCGGCTCACCATGCATATTGAAACTAGTATTAAGAACTGCCCCAATACCATTCAATTCTTCAAACTTTTTAATAATATTGTAAAAACTATAATTATCCTCTTCAGAAATAATCTGAGGTCTAGTAGTTCCATCAACGTGAATCGTAGCTTCTAAATCTTCCTTAGCCTTGTCTTCAACATCAAAAGACATAGTCATAAATTTATTTTCTTCAGAACTTTTCAGATAATCATCTGCTCTAGAATCTAAAATAGTAGGAGCAAAAGGCTGGAAGGGTTCTCTACCTAAAGAATTATTCAATTTTTCCTTCAAACCAACATCAGAGGGATCCGAAAGAATAGACCTATTCCCAAGAGCCCGAGGCCCATACTCCATCCTTCCTTGAAATAGAGAAACAATATTACCCTCAGAAATTAAATTACCCACTTCATCAATAATGTTATTTGATTTTCTAAATCTTAGTTTATCAGAATCCTCCAAAACTTCTCTCACTTCAGGATTAGAATATTTAGGACCAAGATAAACATTTTTAACACTATCTTTCATCTCGTAATTACCAGATCCATTATAATTATTCTGGAGGTAAAGAGCTGCTCCTAAAGCTAATCCTCCATCACCCATATGAGGAAATATATAACTTTCAGCAAATTTATTTCTCACAATTGAGTTACCTTTAACATTTTGAGCTAGTCCTCCACTATATGCGATTTTCCGTTTAAATTTCTCGTCTATTTCATCATTTTCAAGTATATTATTTGACAAGTCTCTTAATAATTTTTCTAAGTGTTTCTGTGCTGAAGATGCTGCTTTTATTGCTTTAATTGATAATTTATGCTTCAGTTTTCCTTTTCTAAGAAGGTTAGAAATTTCTTTTTTTCTGTGAATTGGAAAGTTTATTTTTTTTGAAATTTTTTTTGCTGACTTAGAACCTGTAACATTCATTTTATTGTTGAATGTTAGTCCGTTAAGGGTTATGCAATTAGAAAAGTCGTAATAGTTATCAGAATTGTGGTATGCTCCTAGGGCCATAATTTTTCCTTCATGTCTCATGGGTTTGAATCCGAGCATCTCAGTGATAGATGCGTAGAAGTCTCCTAGAGAGTTTAAGTAAGTGCTTTGTGCTATTTTATTTAAATTATTGTTGTTTGCTAGGTAGATTGCAGATGAAATTCCATCTCCAGCTGCATCAATTGTTAGTACTGTTCCTTTGTTCCATCCGCTTGTGAAATAGGCGCTGGAAGCGTGAGCTAGGTGATGTTCAACATTTACTATTTTATCATCTATTGGCCCTAAGATTTTTTCTAATTCTTTTTCTAATTTAAGCAGTCTTTTTCTTTTTCTATATATTCCAGCAACTGCAATTTTATCGATGTCTTCAGGGGTTGATTTGGATAGTTCTAGAACTTTTTTTGTTGATTTTTTCGGGAATCCTCGGTAGTATTTTTCTCTGTTTAGTCTTTCCTCATTTACTGCGAATATTTTTTCTTTATCTACAATTGCGGCTCCTGAGTCGTGTCCATCATGGATTCCTAGTATCATTTATTCACCTCAAGGAGACCTCCTTCCTCTCTTTGATAGGTAGGGGAGGAAGTCACAATCTATTGGAATGTTTTTAAGACTTTAAAAATTAAAATCTGTTTAGATTCCTTGTATTTTTTTTAAGAAATTTTATAGCTTTTATCTTGATATTTGATTCCTTGGCATCGTTTAAATATATATTAGAGTTTTCAAGACTATCTTTAATATTTCTTCCAGTTCCAA
>CAYNOZ010000015.1:0-8619 GCA_964398955.1 uncultured Thermococci archaeon
ACAAAAAATCCAAAAGAAAAAGAACAAAATAAAGGGGAATCTTAGTCAACTACCCCGCCTAAATGACAAGGTCTCCTTGAGGTGAATAAATGAAAGAAGGTAGAACTACTGGACATATAGAAGCAATAACCGGTCCTATGTTCTCTGGAAAAACAGGAGAACTAATAAGAAGATTAAGAAGAGAAAAAATTGGTCATGGAGAAATACTAGCCTTCAGACCTGATAGAGACAACCGATACGGGAATTCTCCACATTTATTCTCGCATAACGATCAAAAATTTAAAGCTAAAATAGTGAAAGCAGACACAAAAAAATCATTAGAAAAAGTAAAAAAAACTGCATTAGAAAAAGATCCAGACGTCATAGCTTTTGATGAAGCAAACTTTTGGCATAATTCATTACCGGAATTATGTGATGAGCTAGCTAATAAACACAGCAAAAGAGTAATAGTAGCAGGACTTGATCTAAATTTCAGAGGAGAACCTTTTGAACCAATGCCTAAAATACTAGCATTAGCAGAATATATTAGTAAAGAAACCGCTAGATGCGTCAAATGTGGAAAACCAGCAAGATGGACTCAAAGACTTGTTGACGGAGATCCTGCTCCTTATGAAGACGAAATCATAGTTGTAGGATCTAAAGAAAGATACGAGGCTAGATGTAGTAACTGTTATGAAAGACCTAAAAAGGAGGTATCAAAATAAAATCAGTAAAGTTTAAATCATTGAAAATGGAAGAAAATTTAATTCCATTTAATAATCAAAGCTTTAAATGTTTACAGTGCGGAAAATGTTGTCAACAGAGATTTGTTCCTTTATCAAGAAATGATATTGATAGAATCTCTGATAATTTAGACAGAGAAGATTTCATAGTATTTTTCCCTCAATTTGATAAATACACCATCGAAAGAAGGAAATGGGACAACTCCTGCTATTTTTTAGATGATGAGAAATGTAGAATTTACGATATTAGACCGTTAGTCTGTAGACTATATCCATTGGCCCTATATAATGAGCCTATTAATGAAGAAAAAACTAGAACTATTAAATTAGATAATAATGAGAAAAAATTCCTTTACATAGATGATTCCTGTCCTGGAGTGGGTAAAGGAGAAAAATTTGATATGGATAAAATAAAGAAATTATCCACAAAAATTTCTAAAGAAATGGATTTGACTCAACCTCCAAACGGAATAGAATTAAACTTCAAAAAATAATATAATCAAATTTTCTTTATAAATTCTCCAATTTCTAATATATCTTCCGGTTCTAACTCATAAACCCTATTTTCTGAATTAGGAATAGAATCTCTAATAGGTTTAATCTTTTCTCTTTCTATGTTCAATTCATGTGAGGAATCAACTATAGAATTTCTAAGTTTTTTCTTTTTATGCTGATATATAGCTCTGACTAGATCTGAATTAAGTCTTAATGGATTCTCTTTTTTTTCAAATTCTACTAATGATGCATTAATTTCAGGTTTTGGAAAGAATGAACTTTTTCTTATACCTCTTAGTATATTCAAGTTAAATCTTGATTGGGTTAATATCGATAATCTTGTTCTCCTCTCTCCTTTGTCCAGTATCTTTTCTGCAAATCCTCTTTGAAGAATTAAGATTGCTTTTTCAAATTCCATTTCCTGAAATTTAGTTATCAGGTCACTAGAGATTTGAAATGGAACATTAGAAAAAATTTTATTAAATTTTGGAAGGCTTGAATTAAGTATATTACCTTTTATGACCTCAACGTTATCCCAATCGTATTCTTTTTCTAGGATTTGTACTAAATTGGGATCTTTTTCAATTGCTATTACTTTATTTGCTCTTTTTGAGAGGTGATCAGTGATGAAGCCTAGGCCGGGGCCTATTTCAAGTACTACGTCATCATTCAGGCCTAGGGATTTGATTCCTTGAGTTATCACATCTTTATTGATCAAATAGTGTTGTCCATATTTTTTACTAGCTTGTTCTCCGTATTTTTCTAGTAGTTCTATCATTCGATCTTGTGATACCATTATTATCAACAATTAGTCGAATAATCTGTCAGATCCGACAAATAAGTTATATTTATCTCCGCCTTTGATTTCCTTTACTATTCTTTTCTTCAAAACTTCACTAGGGTCTGGTATTGAGCTAAGTCTCTTTTTGACATCTTCAAGATCTTTGAAAGGTTCTTTTTTTCTTTCTTCAAGTATTTTGTTTCTAGTTTTTTTCCCTATCCCTGGTAAATGTTCTAATTCATGTCTTCTGTTAGTTATGGGCTTAGATTCATTAAAGAATCTTGTGAATTTATCTTGATTGTCTTTTATTATTTCTATGATTGCATATGGAAGTTCTGCTTGTGCATTTTTAGACAGTTCATCGTAGGAAAGCCTTCCTAATACAACAGCAATTTTTTCTCTATAGCCTTTTCCAACATAGACTCTTTCATACAGATCGATGTCTTCTTTTGGTCCCAGTTCTAAAAGGGTGAAGCAGTTTTCTCCAACGGCTTGTGCTACTGGTTTACTCTTTCTTTTTTTAGGATAACCATTTGGCATATAATCTACTATATAAGCATGATCTTCATATTCGGGCATGAGAATCCTCCAAAATTAAATAAGGAGATCTAGTATCTCCTCTTCTTCCTCTTCATCAGGTGTTCTATATTTTTCGTGAAGAATTACTTTAAGATCATCTTTAGTTTTTGGGGATAAATTTACTATTTGGACGGCTGTTTTTTCATCTATTGAACTATATTCATTTGTTAACTTATCCACCATTTCTTTAGCTTCTTCAGAATCCATTTCAGTAGTTCTTTGGGCGTGTTCTAAAGCATTCTTAGTTTCATAAAGCATCTCCACATCTTTATCTTGTCTTTCCTCTAAAATATCTCTAACTTCAGAAGTGGTGAGCATTCTTTCATCTAATTTTTCTCTTCCGATCAAGGAGACCACTCCTTAACATGAACAGGATCACAGATCAACTCCTTAAATCCTTCATTATCCTTAACTTTTACCTTATAACATCTACCTTGCTTCCCAACTACTTCTCCAACTTTGCCTTGGAATTTAGGATGAGGCATACCATCTTTGACACTTGATTCTATATCAATAATGACTTTGTCTCCTTCTTCAAATTCTTTAAGATGCTTTGTAATGGGTACTTTTCCTTTTTTCCTTAAAGATTTTCTTAATTTATGACGGCTCTTCTTCATTTCAGGCATAAAATCACCTTATTAACTTCTAAATCAAAAATTTAAAACTCTCTCTACTTTAATTAATCTCGCAAAATCTCTAATGTTCAAACAATATAAAGTTCGTCAGTAACAAATTCCCTCTTCTTATTTATAAATCTTTTCAAGCTTTAGTATATAAACTCAAAGGATAAAAAGCCATTCATAAACTTTAAAAATCATTAATACTGACTAAAATTAATAAAAAAGTTATAAAAATATTTAATTCAACAATAACTAATCATATTAAACTTTAAATTAAATAATAAAAATTAAAAACCTTTTAAAATAAAATAAATTAAAATTATCCTTTAAAGAAAACTCAAAAATTCCTTAAATATAGTTATTCAAAAAATATACCTAAAATTCTCCCTAAAATTATAACCACTAAAAAATATCCAAAATTGGACTCATAATCCCTTACAAACAAACTCATCAATCAATTTGATATTCTCATCAAATTTCTAAATAGCAAAAATATAATCATTCAATAGTTTTTTATATTAACTAATATTTCAACCATAAGGGATCAGATGTTAGACAAAGATTACATTGAAGACATAACTCCTGAAATGGAAAATGAAAAGGTAAAAATAGCAGGTTGGGTATACCGCCAAAGATCACACGGTGGATTAGCCTTTATAGTTCTCAGAGACTCGACTGGAATAATTCAATCCACAATTAAAGAAGAAAACGTTGATGAGAACAGTTTTAATGTTGCTCAAAATGTAGGAATCGAAGCTTCAGTTATTATAGAAGGAGTCGTCAAAAAAGATGATAGAGCTCCTACTGGCATTGAGGTTCAAGCAGAAAATGTTGAATTAGTAGGGGAATCAAATAACTTCCCAATTGAAGAAGATTCTGGAAAAGTATTCAAATTAGATAATAGACATCTGGATATAAGAAGTAGAGAAAATACTGAGTTAATGGAGCTTAAAGAACTTGCTATCAGATCAGCAAGGGAATGGTTATGGGATAATAAATGGCATGAAGTCTTCCCACCTCTGATGAATACAGCTGCAGTAGAAGGAGGATCGACATTATTCAGATTCGACTATTTCGATGAAGAAGCATATCTCAGTCAAAGCGCTCAACTGTATCTTGAAGTTGCTATGACCTCATTAGAAAAAGTATGGGCTTTGACTCCAAGTTTCAGAGCTGAAAAATCAAGAACTCGAAGACATATTACTGAATATTGGCACCTTGAACTAGAGGCTCCATGGATGGATATGGATGACATATTAGAAGTTCAAGAAAACCTTGTAAGCCATATGACCCAAACAATACTCAATGATGAAAGAGGTAAAAAAATACTCGATGATATAGATAGAGACTTAACAACATTAGAGAACACAAAAGCTCCATTTGAAAGAATTACTTATACAGAAGCAATAGAATTATTACAAGAGAAAGGAATAGAAATTGAATGGGGAGAAGATATGGGGGCTGAAGAAGAAAGAGAACTCACAATGGATTTCAACGCGCCATTCTTCGTTACTAAATACCCAAAACATGCAAAAGCTTTCTATATGAAAGAGAATCCAGATGATCCAGAAACTGTGTTGGCCGCTGACCTATTAGCACCCGAGGGCTATGGAGAAATCATTGGAGGATCTGAAAGAGAAGATGACCTCGAAAAGCTGATAGAAATGATAAATTGGTTCGGATACGAACCAGAAGACTATGAATGGTATTTAGATTTAAGGAGATACGGAAGTGTACCACACTCCGGATTCGGTATGGGGCTCGAAAGATACCTTAACTGGTTAGGAAGTCTTTCACATATTAGAAAAGCCACTCTTATGCCTAGAACCCCTTCAAGGATCTATCCATAATTTAACTCTATTTTTTTATTCAAATAGTTTAATAAACTTCAATTTATATTTTTTTGAATTAAGAAATATTCTTAATATTTGAAAAAAGGTAGAATAGGGGTTTTTACTTCAAAAAAATATTTATAAGTAATTTTGATCTTATTTAAATAAGTGAAGTGACCTCCCTCTAAAGGAAGAGATCTTACCCAACCACTAAGATAATATTTGAAAAGAGAATTATATAAATGCTTATTCTTCTGGTTCTAAGTCAGTTATGTATTCTAATTCATGACCTGATTCATGTAGTTCTTTTAGTTTTCTCTCGTCTTCTGGTAGTATTGATGTATCTTCTCTTGCTGGAGTATCTAGCTCTTTTTGTTCGCCAAATATTCCTGTACTGTAATATCTATCACCGTTATCACAGATAAGTGTAACTATTCTATCGTATTCTGGATGTTCTTTAGCTATTTTTATTGCACTTTTTACGTTTGCACCACTTGATATTCCAGAGAAAATTCCTTCTTCCTTAGCTAACTTTATTGCCATTTCGATCGATTCCTCAGAATTTGTTGTTACTATTCCATCCATTTGCTGTAGATGAAGATTATCCGGTATAAATCCGTCACCGATCCCTTCTATGTGGTGGGATCCCCATTTTCCTTGGGTTATTATTGGGCACTCCTCAGGTTCCATTGCATAAGCTTTGACGCTTTCATCTCTTTCTTTTATAAATCTGGCTATTCCTGAGATTGTTCCTCCAGTCCCTTGAGAGCTTACTACAGCATCTAAGTTTCCATTAGTTTGTTCCCATATCTCCCTACCAGTATTAAAGTAATGAGCTTCAACATTATCAGGATTATGGAATTGACCTACCCAAAAGTATTGATCAGGGTTTTCATCGATGATTTCTCTTACTTTATCTAGTGTAATGTCAACATCACTTTCTCCACCTGGGGTTTCGATTAAATCTGCTCCATACAATTCAAATAGTTTTTTTCTTTCTTCACTCATTCCTCCTGGCATTACAATCTGGACATCATATCCAAGTACTGCGCCTATCCATGCAGTTGAAACTCCTGTGTTTCCAGTTGTTCCTTCAATAATAGTCATACCAGGTTCAAGTTCTCCACTTATTTCAGCATTCTTAATAATATTGTAGAGAACTCTGTCTTTCAGACTTCCAGATGGATTATAATTCTCTAACTTTACAACAATTTCAGTATCCTCAATTCCTTCCATCTCCGGGATTTTATCCAACTTCATCATAGGTGTTTCGCCGATCAGGTCGAATATACTATCGGCTATTTTTTCACCGCTTCCTTTCATAATAGCACCATATTTCCTAAGTAAATTTTCATTTAAGCCTTATGGTTTCTAAATTATATGGATTTTTTGTAGTTATATTGAATTTCTTGTAAACTGAGGAAGTGAAATCTATCGTCTTAGAACTTTCTCCATGAACCATTAAAGCTTTTTCAGGTTTTGGATTAACATTGCTAAAGAATTTCATTAACTCATCTCTATCTGAATGTCCTGAAAACCCATCTAAAATGTTTACATCCATATTCACATCAACGGATTTTCTCTTACCATTTTCTCCGTTAATAGGAATTCTTCCTTGTCCTTTCTGCACTCTTCTTCCCAAGGTTCCTTCTGCTTGGTAACTCACTAAGATAATACTATTATCTGGGTTAGGAGCTAATTTAGTGAAATACTCAACAGATGGTCCACCGACTAACATACCAGATGTTGCAAGTATCACAGAAGGTTCTGAGGAATCTATGATATCCATTCTTTCTTCCTGACTTTCAACTTTATTAAAAGCATCTGATAAGAAAGGATTTTTTTCTTTATGGAATATTCTATCCACCAATGATTCATTAAGGTACTCAGGATAGGTTGTGTGTATAGCTGTTGCTTCCCAAATCATTCCATCAAGATGTATTGGAACATCTAATTGTCCATTTCTATAGAATTCCTCTAAAATTAACATTATTTCTTGAGATCTACCAACTGACATGACGGGGATTAATATTTTACCGCCTTTATCAACAGTATTAGTAATTTGATTGATCAATGTTTGTTCTGCTTTTTCTCTTGACATTTGTTTATCATCTTTTGATCCGTAGGTACTTTCAATTACTACAGATTCTAATCTGGGGAATCTATCATGAGCCTTTGAAAGCAATCTGGTTGAAGAATATTTTAGATCTCCAGTAAACATTATGTTATAAAGTCCCTCTCCAATGTGGAAATGAGCCATTGCGGATCCAAGGATGTGACCAGCGTTATAAAATGTTAGATGTACATTTGGTGCAATATCTCTAGCCATTTCGTATTCTAATGGTATAACATGCTTAATTTCTTCCTTTATCTCCATTTCATCATAAGGAGCTTCAGCTTCTGGATCTGATTTGGCTATATTTATATAATCATTCTGTAGTAGCATCATTAAGTCTCTAGTAGGGTAAGTAGTGTATATTGGTCCATCATAGAATCCATGTTTGAAGAGGTATGGAACTAGTCCGCTATGATCTAAATGTGCATGGGTAACCACTACTGCATCTAATTCATTATTTTGTAGCATGTAGCTAAACTCAGGAGCTTTAATGTAGGGATATGCTTCTTCTGGATCTTTTCCAGTCATATTAATTCCGAAATCTATTAGTACATTACTTTCATTCGTTTGAAGTAATGCTGCACTTCTACCTACTTGACGGGCTCCTCCTAGAAATGATATTCGAATCCATTTAGTATCAACATTATTTTTTCTATAAATTCTTTTTCCTATGTTCTCTAATATCTCTGTTCTTTCTTCGCTTTCGGCTTTTAATACATTCCTAATAGTTTTAGTTGTTTTTGATTTAATTGGAGATGCTCTCATCACTTTTGGAGACCACTTTACCTTTCTGATAATCTTCCTTAATGTTTCACTTTCTTTTCCTATCACTAATCCAGGCTTAACCGCTTCTATAATAATCTCAGATGTTGATGGATCAAAATCTATGTTCTGTATACCTGCATCTTCCGGTACTATTTCTCTAACTTTCTCTCTTGCATCATCCGCAGATAACCTTATGTTCGGATCTGGTCTAATATCTACTCTTTTCTTCAATTTCTTTGCCAATTTTTTAACTAAATCGCCATCTTTCATTATTGAAGAGGGATTCCTAACATATATTATTAAATCAGGACCCTCAAATTTTACATTCGTTATACCAGCTCTTGCTGGCATTACGTCTCTAATCTTATTTTTCATCTCTTGTATAGTGTCTTCAACGCTCAAAAATTTCCCTCCTAAGTCATACCACAAAATCTAACTTTAAAACGGTATAAAAGATAAATACTACCTAAACAAATAACTTAAGATATAACTACTTAAAGAATCACATGATTATTTCTAATCCGAGTTTATCGTTTAATAATGCCCTTCCGATCTAATTTATTATCACAATTAATCTCTTGATGCTATGGTCCTCGTAAAAGAGAATCTATTCTAAATAGAGAGTAGATATATTTAAGATTTTTGGATGATAATTCAATACAAAAATTTGATAAATCTTAAACCATAATATTATCAAATATCTTTAGAT
>CAYNOZ010000015.1:8719-24880 GCA_964398955.1 uncultured Thermococci archaeon
AAACTTTAGGGATCTCTTCATAGGGATTTTAAGATTTTTCAGCTGAGAAATTTACTGCGTTTTTTATATCTCCTTTCATTTTCTCGAAAAATCCTTTACTAGTTTCTTTTTCCTCATTCTGGATCTCTCTTAATTCTTTTAATAGATTCTTTTCCTGTTCAGTCAAGTTCTCAGGGGTTTTAACTACTGTTCTAACGTATAAATCTCCTTTACCTCTTCCATGTATCCTAGGCATTCCCTTATTTTTTAATCTAAAAATTCTTCCGTTTTGAGTTCCTTCAGGTATTTTAAGTTCTAAATCTCCATCCATAGAGGGTATTTCAGCTTCCGTTCCTAGTGCTGCTTCGGGAAAACTGATCTTAAGATTATAAAATAAGTTTTCTTCTTGTCTTTCAAATAATTCATGTTCTTCAACGTTTACGTAAACATAAAGATCGCCTGGGGGTGTTCCTCTTATTCCTTGGTGCCCTTTTCCGTTTATTCGTAGTTTTTGTCCTGTTTCAGCTCCTTTTGGAATCTCAAAGGAAATTGTTTCTGTTTTTTTGATCCGTCCTTCTCCTCCACATTTTTTACATGGGTCTTCAATTTTTTCTCCTGTTCCGTTACAATCGGGGCATTCTCTTACTGTTACTTGTGTTCCAAATGCTGATCTCTGTCTATCCCTTATCCTACCTTGGCCACCGCATGTAGGGCACTTTTTCTTAGAAGCTTCATTTTCAGCTCCTAATCCATTACATTTATCACATTTGACGTATCTGTTAACTCTAATACTTTTTTCAGTACCATTATATGCCTCTTCTAGGGATATAGATACTTTAGCCCTGAGATCTTGTCCTCTATCTCTTTCTCTCTTTTGCGATCTTGAGGAACCAAAACCTCCTCCGAAGATTGAAGAGAAGAGATCCTCAAAATCTCCAACGTTCTGTCTGGCTCTTTTTCTTGTATTTTCATCTACTCCAGCTTTTCCGAACCTGTCATACTTTTTTCTTTTCTCTTCATCACTTAATATTTGATATGCTTCATTTATTTTCTTAAATTTTTCTTCATCTGCTTCTTCATTCCCTGAATCAGGATGATATTTCTTAGCTTTCTTTCTATAAGCTTTCTTTATTTCATCTTGTGATGCGTTTTCACTGACGTCCAAAATTTCATAGTATTCTTTAGCCATAGTTAGACCATATTAAAGAAAGGATTATTAAAAGAAATTTAGTCTACTTCTTCGTAATCGGCATCTACAACATCTTCGTCTTGTGTCTGTGCGTTATTGGCTGCTTGCTGAGCTACGTCCCCTTGGAATCCTTGGCCCGCTGGTCCTGCCCCTGTTCCTGCCCCTGTTCCTGCTTCTCCATAGGCTTGTTTTCCTATTTCTTGTACTTTTTCTTCTAATTCTTCCATTTTTTCTTCTACTTCTTTTTTATCTGGTTTTTCTTTATCTAGTATCTCTTGAAGTTCTTCTATTTTTTCTTCGACCTCTTGTTTGATTGATTCATCAATTTGATCCTCCATTTCTTCCATTGTACTTTCTGTTGATCTGATTAGTTGTTCAGCTTCATTTATTTTCTCTATTCTTTCTCTTCTTTTTTCGTCTTCTTCTTCATGTTTTTCTGCTTCTCTTTTCATTTTCTCTATTTCTTCATCATCTATACTTGCATGATCTTGTACTGTGATGCTTTTTTCTTCGCCTGATCCTTTATCTTTAGCTGATACTTGTAGTATTCCATCTGAATCTATTTCAAATGTTACTTCTATTTGCGGTACCCCTGCTGGAGATGGTGGTATTCCTTCTAATGTGAACATTCCTAGAGACTTGTTATCTTTTGCCATAGCTCTTTCTCCTTGAAGGACGTGTATTTGTACTTGGGTTTGGTTGTCTTGTGCTGTTGTAAAGGTTTTAGTTTCTTCTGTTGGTATGGTGGTATTTCTTTCTATTAATTTTGTGAATACTCCTCCTTTTGTCTCTACTCCGAGAGATAGTGGTGTGACATCTAGTAGTAGTATGTCATCTACTTCTCCTGCTAGTGCTCCTCCTTGAATTGCAGCTCCTATTGCAACTGCTTCATCGGGATTTACGCTTTTGTTAGGGTCCATTTTTGTTATTTCTCTAACCTTTTCTTGGACTAAAGGTACTCTTGTAGATCCTCCTACTAGTATCACTTCATCTATGTCTTCATGAGTTACTCCTGCATCTTCCATTGCTTTCTTGGAAGGTGTTACTGTTTTATCCACTAAGTCTTCAATTAATGATTCGAATTTAGCTCGCGTTAGATCATAGTCTATGTTTTTAGCACCTTCATCGTCCTGATATATAAATGGTATATTGATATTAGCTTTTTTCTTGGAGGATAATTCTTTTTTAGCTTCTTCTGCAGCATTTCTCATTCTTTGAAGAGCTTGATCATTATTTCTGAGGTCGACTCCATGCTCTTCCTCAAATTTATCTGCCATCCAATCAACTATCTTCTCATCGAAATCGTCTCCACCTAGTTGGTTATTACCTCTTGTTGATACCACTTCGAATACTCCATCATCTAAATCAAGAATTGATATATCGAATGTTCCTCCTCCAAGATCGTATACAAATACTGTTTTTTCTTCAGAATCCTTAAGTCCGTAAGCTAGTGATGCTGCTGTAGGTTCATTAATTATTCTTTCAACTTCAAAACCGGCTATTTCCCCAGCATCTTTAGTTGCTTCCCTTTGGTTTTCCGTGAAGTATGCAGGTACTGTAATTACTGCTTTATTTAATTCCTCACCTAAGTATTCTTCAGCATCTCTTTTCAATTTTTGAAGTATCATTGCAGATATCTCACGAGGAGTATATTCTTCACCTGCTAGTTTTTCTACGTGATCTTCGCCCATGTGTCTTTTAATGGATTTTACTGTGTTCTCTGAATTTGTTATTATCTGATTTTTAGCTGTTTTACCTACCAATCTCTCATCATCTTTAAATCCTACTACTGATGGAGTTGTTCTATCCCCCTCAGTATTTTCAATGATTTCAGGATCACCTGCTTCCATTATAGAAATTGCGGAGTTTGTAGTTCCTAAATCGATACCAAGGATTTTTTCCTTCTTTTTATTTTCAGAATCGTCTGTCATAGTATCACCTTATTAATTTTTTAAGAATTAGATTTTTTTGAAGTGTTTTCTGCAACTTTAACCAGTGCAGGTCGTAATGTAATGTCATCGAATTTATATCCATTTTGTATAACTTCTACAATTTCTTCCGAGTCATGTTCTTCAGTCTTTACTTTTCCAACTGCTTTATGAATTTGAGGGTCGAATTTTTCTCCTTCTTTTTCTATAATTTCTAAACCATGTTCTTCTAGTCTATCTCTGAGTAGTCTATGAGTGTTTTTTAATCCTTCAACTACATCATCTGAAGGTTCATCTAATGATTCGATAGCATTCTCAAAACTATCTATGACGTCTAATAGATCCTTTGCTAGGCTCTTCTTTGCTTTAGTTTCTTTCTTATCTAGTTTCTTGTTCATTCTTTTTTTATAATTTTGAAAGTCCGCCTTCGTTCTCTGTGCAATATTTTCAATCTCATTAATTCTCTCTTCTTTTTGTTTAATTTCGTCTTTTAATTCCTTTATACTTATCTCTTCGTGATCATCAGTTTCATCTGCTTCTTCTTTATCTTTAGTTTCTTCCGTCATACTCACACCCCTCAAATCGATGGTATCAATAAATAGATTAGATTAAGATATCTTATTTAAATTCGTTCCTAAAAATGCTTTTTATTAATTGATTATAGATGGTTTCTAGAGATTAAACCGATCAAACTCGATCACCATCTCCAGTGGTCATATGTTAATAAAGCAATATATAAAAGTTTTGGTTGGACCGTTTACTCAGAAAGAATAACTAATACTGAACAAATTTTCTCAAATAAAATCAACCCTACCAGAAGTTTCATCCATTAAATGATTCTTTAAATCTTCAACTTTATCCTCTCTAACATTAATAGAATAATTAACCGTATCAGAATACTCCTCAGATCTAATATTAGAATTATATTTTTTTAATACTTTTTTAACATTATTAATATCTTTATAATCTAATTTTAGTTTTAAAGTGGTTTTTTCATATTCAGTAATAACCTTAGATTCCTCAATAGAATTAACTGCCGAGTTATTATAAGCCCTAACTAGACCACCATACCCTAGTTCAGTCCCTCCAAAATATCTTGAAACAACAACAACAGCATTTTCAACTTCTTTATTCTCTAATGCCTTAAGAACAGGTTTACCAGCACTTCCTGAAGGTTCTCCATCATCATCATATCTATGTATCCCAATTCCTCTAATCCTGTAAGCAAAAACATTATGGGATGCGTCAGAATATTTGGAACTTATCTCTTCTATAAATTCCTCAGCATCATCTCTAGAATCTACTGGAGCGGAATTAGCTATAAAAGTGGAATCTTTAACTTGATACTTTATTTCAGAGTGGTTTTCTAACGTTTTATATTTTACTACCATTTAAATCACTTTTTAAGCTTGAAATTATCTTTTCGGAATCTTTTTCAACGCCAAAATTCTTAAAATCATTAACAACATTATTTACATCTCTTTCTAAATAATATTCTGCTTCAGAATGGTCTAAGGTAATATATTGAGGCCAATCAAATATTATTACTTCGCCAGTTTCTTTAATAAAAATATTGAATTTACTTAAATCAGAATGGATCAAACCTTTTTTTAATGCTTTTCTAATATTTTTTATTACATTTTCGAAAGCTTTTTCTGCTATTTCAGTACTCATTGCTTTCAAATCATCCATTGGAACGCCTTCAATTACCTCAGTAACAAGGATATGTCTATTTTGATCTATTGGTTTGGGGACGTCAACTTCAGGATATAATTTTTTCAAGGCTTCAAATTCCCTAGATGCTGTGAGTTTAGATAAATATAGCCAATTTTGCTTGTCTCCACCAAACCCTCTTCTTTTCAATTTTACAGTAGTAAAGCTTGTACGTCCTATCCTATAAATCTTCACTGCTACATGTCCTTCCCCTCTTATTCCGCTATAAACATCTGCTTCCTTACCTACTCCAATCTTAGAATTACTTAAAGAATCTAAACTCTTTTTTCTAGCTAATTCTTTTATAGCTAATAAGTCATAACCTTTCCTATTTATTCGGTAACTCTCCTCTGCTAGCTGTTCCGTATCCACAAGTTCAAACTTTCCAACTCTCCCTACTCTATATTCAGCATCCTGAGGAGTAAAATTAGAATTTTCAATTATTGACGATAACGGAACCCATTTATGGTTTTTCATCTGATATTCTATTGATTGAAGCAGTTTCATATCTTCTTCTTCTACCTTCGGTATTATATCTAATCTATCTTTAATCATCACTGATCATTATAGTTTCCACTAAAAAGTATTTATCGATTTTATTCGGAACTTTTTTTTAGAATAAAATTAATGAAGAATGTGGTAATGATGAATGAGACAACAGAGAATCAATTGGACAGAAATGAGGAAAAGAAAGGAAAAAATAAAAAGCTTTTCATGAAAAAAGGTTATAAAATCGCAGGTAACCATACAGGAGTAAAAACTTGTCATTGGTTAAAGAAAAGCATTCGAGAAGAAGGTGTATGTTACAAACAGAAATTCTATGGAATAGAGAGTCATAGATGTTTGCAAATGTCTCCTACTCTGTCTTGGTGCACTCAAAATTGCAAATTTTGTTGGAGGCCGATGGAAAAGTTTAACCCTCCTGAGGACATGAATAATATTGAGTTAGATTCTCCTGAAAAAATAATTGATGAGAGTATAAAGGCTCAAGAAGAGCTCTTAAATGGTTTTTGGGGTGCAAAAGATAAAATAGATGTAGACAAGTTGGAAGAAGCTTATAAACCTAAACATGCCGCCATTTCATTATCAGGAGAACCTATGCTTTATGAAAAAATGCCAGAATTAGTGAAAGAATTCCACGATAGGGGTATGACAACTTTCATAGTAACAAATGGTACTTTACCAGAAAAAATAGAAAGATTGAGAGAAAGAAATGCTTTACCAACCCAATTATACGTTTCATTAACAGCTCCTGATATTGAAACCTATCGTAAACTAAATGTACCTTTTGAGGAAGAATACTGGTATAAACTGAAGGAAACATTAGAACTAATGGATGATTTAGATACCCGAACGGTGCTAAGATTAACCTTGGTAGAGCATGAAAATATGCATTCATTGGAAAAGTATGCTGAATTAATTAAAAAAGCCAAACCTATGTTCATAGAACCTAAATCCTATATGTATGTAGGTTATTCTAGAAAGAGGTTGGAAGAAGAAAATATGCCCTCAAATGAAAGGATAATGGAGTTTACAGAAGAGCTATTAGATTACCTACCTAACTACCATATTGAAGACAAGCAAGAACAAAGTAGAGTAATATTATTAATGAGAAACGACCTGAGTGAAGAGGATAGGTTTATTGATCTTTGATTTATTCTTTAATTCTACCTATAAATCTTCTACCAAGATTAATAAAGCTCTTTAGTAACTTAATATCTGATTTAATAGGTTTCAAGTTTTTAACATCTTCAATTACTTTAAATTCAGTATAAGCTATTCCAACTTCTCTAGGACGATGAGCATCACTTCCAGCTATTCCAGGTAGATTATTTCTTTTGGATATCTTTAGAGCCTTTCTATTTTCCCAAAACATAGATAGTCCATTGTAAATCTCTATATAATCTATTCCATATTTACTAACCTTTTCCCCTATCCCTCCTCTATAAAAGGAAAAAGGATGTGGTGCAATAACAATTCCGCCCTGATCATGAATCCTATCGATAACTTCTTCTTCAGACAATCCTGAGGGGATTTTATCTTTCAAAAACAAACCAATTATATCTGTATCATCAGAAGTTCTTACTTCTTCTCCAATAATAACTTTCAAATTATACTTAGATTCTAACTTTTTGGCCTCAAATGCCCCTTTTATCTCATTGTGATCTGTAATAGCTATAACATCTAATTCATTCTTCAATGCCATTTCCAATATATCTCTAATTTCTCCTTTAGCATCTCCGGAATATTTGGTATGTAGATGAAAATCACCTTTAATTGTGTCCTTTGAAAACTTATTCGAAATCTCTTCTACCAATTTGATCATCCTCTCATAAAATATAATCCGGTTTTTTAGATATTTAGTTTTTGGTCGGGAACTATTTTAAGTTACTTTTACGATTGGTTTAAGGATAAAATGGTTTCTTTGCCGACACTCGTTCCGGGGCAGTTATTTTTGAACTTTGTAGTTTTATCTGTCGGTGTGGTTATATTAGTTAAAGGTAGTGATACTTTTATTAAGGCAATTTCAGGAATTGCAGAGGATTTTGGAGTTTCCGAATTTATTATATCAGTTTTTCTAGCTTCCTTTGCAACAACTTTACCTGAAATGTCAGTATCAGTATTAGCAGCCCTTGAGGGGCAAGCCGGACTTGCTGTCGGAAACATAATCGGTAGCAACATAGCAAATATTCTACTTATATTCGGAACAATCCCGCTAATTAAAGAAATAATATCTCCCAAAGGATTTGAAGAAAAATCATTATTCCTTATTGGAAGCACAATTGTGCTTATGATATTTTTACTGACAGGAAACCAAGTCACTAAGATAGAAGGACTAGCACTAATACTATTATACCTATTTTATTTAGCATATAACGTAAAGAAGCATTTTCAACCTGAAAACATACCAGAAGAAAAAACCGGATATGGTTTCCTAAAAGACTTCTTATATTTATCCTTAGGACTAGCCGGAATATTAATAGGATCAAGATTGATGGTAAGTAATGGAATTAAAATAGCAAGAGGCTTAGGAGTTCCTGAAATAATCATAGGATTAACGATAATAGCATTAGGAACCTCATTACCTGAACTTACAAACGCCATTATGGCTACAATAAAAGGTAAACATGGTATATCAATAGGCAACATAATAGGGGCTGACACTATCAATATAACATTCTCATTAGGTTTAGTAGCTATAATAACAGGAATACCGGAAAAAAATATGTTAAACCTACACTTGCCTATAATATTAATCTCAATCTTACTTCTAACCGGAATTTCTAAAATACTCGGAAAAATGAACAGAAAAACAGCTATCCTATTTCTAGGAATTTACGTATACTACCTATACAGATTAATCGAACTAGGAACCATTCAGTAACCTCATTTCCAATCTTACTCTCATTCATTCAGGAAGAAGAGTCTTCTAACCCAAGAAGATATATACTAAAAATAAATATGCAGAGGGATGGTAACATGTCTATACAAATTTCAATTGCAGCTTCAAGCGATAAAAATCCTAAAAATGAAGCCATTAAAAAAATGAAAACTTTTTTAGATGAAACTATAAATCTAAATAACGATGTTAACTTCCTTACAGGAGGTGGAGGAGGGTTAATGACATTAATAGCTGAAGAAGTAAATAAAAAGGATTCAGGACAAGTGGTAGGAATAAAACCAATCTCAATGGAGAATATTTCTGAAGAAAACAATCGTTGGAACCCTTACAATGACATAAATATAAATTCTGGTATGAATTTCGTGGCAAGAAGCTCAATCCTAGTTAATAGTGGGGATGTACTAGTAGCGCTTGGTGGGGGAGTAGGAACTATGATAGAAATATTTATGGCTTATAATTTAGGTATACCCTCTATAGTAATCACAGAAACTGGATATCCTACTGATGGAATAAAAAGGATCACAGAGAATCAATATTTAGACCATAAAAAATTAGCGAGAATCTACTTCACTCCAGATCCCAAAGAAGCTGCTAAATTAGCTTTAAAGAAATCATAAAGTTTATTTCATTTAAAAGTCTTTACAAATTCGTTTGAATGCTTTAGTTCTTAAAATCCCGTTCTTTTTTATCCTTTCAATATTTTTTGTTTCACAATTTTTTGTAGATCCAACCCAATTACTTAACCGTTAACCTTAAAAGGGTATATTTTGAACACATTTTGTAAAATAATTTTACAGTTAACTATGGGGTTCTAAAATGAACGAAAATAACAAATCGATCATAATCGCAACATCAGGATTGTTTGCAAGTCTAACAGCAATAGGAGCCTACCTATCAATACCAACGGGATTAGTACCATTCACATTCCAAATATTTTTCGTTTTATTATCTGGAGTAATATTAGGACCAAAAATAGGCCCATTAAGTCAATTAATATATATCGGAGTTGGAACAGCAGGATTCCCAGTTTTTTCCAGTGGAAACGCTGGTCCTGGAGTTTTACTTGGCCCTACAGGAGGATACCTTATCGGATTTGTAGTAGCCTCATTAATAGTAGGAATAACTTCAAGAAAAGTAAATTTAAAGAAAAATAAACTTAAAACATTTTTAGCCGCATTAAGTGGTATACCTGCAATTTACGTATTCGGATTCCTAAACTTACTAAGATTCCAACCAGCTAAAGGCGCCCTAATAACAGGAGTAATACCTTTCATACCATTAGACATCATAAAAGCTTTCTTAGTAGCAATAGTGATTTCTAAAATCCCTGAATTCATAATCCTAAAATAAAAAATAAAATTCATCATCTTAAATGTATTACATCTCCAGATAAAACTGATTCTTTCTCCCCATTATCCTTAGTAACAATCAAAGCCCCATTTTCATCAATACCCTCAGCTAGTCCATCATAATTTCCATCCACTTTCTGAACTTCAACCCTTTTACCTATCGTAGAGGATCTACTTTCCCATGAATCAACTACTCTAGACCTATCCTCATCCATCAAGTCCTCAAAATTCCTAATAATAGCCTTCAAAAGTACAGTTCTATTGATTCTTTTAGATTTTATTTCCGATAAGGATGTGGATCCTTCTACAGAAACATTATTATTAACATTCAATCCTACGCCAAGAAGAACATAATCAAGATGATCTACCTCTCCTTTCATTTCTGACAAAATCCCACAAACCTTCTTTTCGTCTAATAGAACATCGTTAGGCCATTTTAGAGAGGCATGAATATCCAAAATATCTTCAATAGCCTTAGCAACTGATAAACCAGCTATAATATTTAAAAAAGACGCTTTGGAAGGTGGTTCATTCGGTCTTAAAATTAAAGTAAACCAAAGCCCCCCTCTTGAACTTTGCCAACTTCTATTCCTCCTTCCTCTACCATTTTTCTGAATTTCTGAAACAACCACTGCCTCTTCTATACCTTTTTCAGCTAAATCTTGAGCTACAGATTGTGTAGACGGAACTTCAGAGAAATAATATGCTTTTTTATCTATGTATGAACTAATTTCACTTAATTCGATTCTTTTTAATTTGTATCCTACACCAGGTTTTGAATCTATTATATATCCATCTTCTTTCAAATTTTTTACTGTCTTACTAATTGATACTCTAGAAACATCTAGTTTAGATGCTATGCGTTCACCATTAACGTATTCTCTTTTTTCTCTTAATATTTCTATTACTGAATTTTTAAGATCTTTCATTTTTTCACTCTCTCAGCGTTTTAATCTATTATTCTAGTCTAAATCTTGTTCTAATACGGCTGAAAATTTTTCTTTTATTGTTTCTGGATCAGGATTCTCTATCCCGTATAATTTTGCAAATTTATGTGTTGTTCTAAGTTCTTTGGATCTGCCTTGTGGTTTTGCTCTTATTAAGCTATTCTCCAGTAATTTTTCTATATGTTCATAAGAATGGGATCCTCTCAAATCAACTAATTTTGATTGCATTATAGGCTGCTTATATGCTATCACTGCTAAGGTCCTTATTTCTCCTTTACTTAGATCTGGTCCCGGGGCTAGATTCATTACTTTCTCAGAATATTTTTCCTTGACCTGCATTACATATTTTTCTCTAATTACATTTTCTATTTCGATAGATGTATCCCTTTCTTTGTATTCTTTTTGGAGTAGTTCGAGTAATTTTTGAGTATACTCTTTAGATTTAAGCCCTACACTATCTTTAATTTCTTTAATAGTTACTGGACCCCCTGATACGAACAAAGCTGCTTCTATTAGTGATTTATCTTCCTTTAACCCCATAATTTCACCTTGGAATTATATGAAGTTCTCCATACTCGCTATCCTGCTCAATTTCTATTTTTTCTTCGTTAATTAAGTATAAAATATATAAGAAGGTCCTCGATACTCCTCTTAATGACGACTCCAAAACAACATCACGGAACTTAACTGAATCTTGATCGCCCTTAATATCTTCTATTTGTTTATATAATTTATCAACATTCTTTTTAATGTTCGCTCGATTATCCTCTATCTTAATTTCTTCTTTAAATTTTTCTTCTTTACTTATATCATCGGCATCATCTTCTAAACCAGTCTCATCAAATTTATGATCTTCCTCTTCAAGAACATCATTTAATGCTTCCACTAACTCATCAATAGAATAATACCTTTTAACTCTCCTAGCTGGAGGAGCAACAGGATCTAACTCGCTTATTTCTGTGTCAATATTCAACTCATCTTCTTCAATTTCATCTTCGACATTGGCATCTTTCTCATCCTCATCTTCATCTTCTTTAAGCAAAACGTCTGATTTCATCCTCAAGAGAATTGAAGAAGCTAATATCGCTCTTCCAGATACTCTTATATCTAAATCTTTCATTCTTTCTATCTCTTGGAGATACTGATTTGTTATATTCACTATGTCCATATTCCAAGGGTCAACATCCCTGTTCCTTACCAAGTTAAGCAATATTTCTGCCGGTTTAACGGACATAGAATCACCATAAATTGGATATAAGATCGATTCCATTCTTAGAATGCTAAGACTCTATAATCTCTGATGCTTCTTCCATATCAAGTCCTAGGGTTCTTGATATTCCATTCTCCATAGTTACCCCTATTATTTTGTTTGCCTTTGCCATCATAGCATCTCTTAAAGTAATTACTATATATTGGCTTTCATTTGAGTTAGCTATCATTTCAGCTACTCTTTCAACATTTTTATCATCTAAATGTGCGTCAATTTCATCTAATAGGTAAAATGGGGCCGGTTCATATTTCTGTATTGCAAATAAGAATGCTAATGCAGTTAAAGCTTTTTCTCCTCCAGACATCGCTTCTATTCGTTTAATTTCCTTACCTGCTGGACTTGCTTCTATTTCTAAACCTGAATCCGAATCTAATGGATCCTCTTCATTTATTGACATGTGGGCTTCTCCACCATTGGAGAGATCCTTAAAGATTATTGAAAAATTGTCAGATATTGTATTATATGCATTTAAAAATACGTTTTCTTTTTTTTGCTCCATATTTTTTATGAATTCTTCTATTGATTTTTTTTCTTCCAAGAGTTTTTCTTTCTTATTCTTCAATTCGATATACCTTTCTTCTACTTGTTCATATTCATCTATAGACTTCATATTCACTGGCTGGAGCTCGTTGATTTCTTTTTTCATGTTTTTTATCTTTGTTTTCAATTTTTGTAAGTCATCAGGTTTTTCGGCTCCATCTATATTATGTTCTTCTTTTAAATCTACGATTTTTTCTCTCTTTCTGGCTTTATCGATGTCCTCTGATTTTAATTTATCTTTCAGTTTTGATTTTTTATTTTCTAATTTTTCTTTTTTGTTATTTAATTGCTCTATTTCGTTTTTTAGGTCTTTTTTGTTAGATTTTAGTTTATTTACTTTTTTGTTTATCTTCTTTTTCTTATCTTTGATTTGAGTCAAATTTTGTTCTAATCTGTCTAATTCTTCTTTTTTAGATTTTCTATCTTGTTTTAATTTTTTTATTTTTTCTTTTAGTTTATTCACTTCATTTTTAGTTTCTTTTATATTTTCTTGGTACATTTCAACTTTTGATTCATTTTTATTTAAATCTGATTCAATATTCATTTTCTTGTCTTTTAAATCGTTTATTTCTTCTTCTAACTTTCTTACCTCTTGATCTATCTCTTTAGATTCTGATTCATTAATTCTTTGCTTTAATTCTTTTTTCTTTTTATTTAATTCGTTTACTGAACTCTTTTTTTCTTGAAATTGTTCTTTAATATTTTCTATCTCGGATTCTAATTCGTTTTTAGTGGATTTAAGGTTTTTAATTATCATTTCTCTTTTTTCTTTCTGATTACTGAGGTCTTCGATCTCCTTTTCTAGGTTTTCTATTTTTTGTTTCTTGTTTTTTTTATTAGCTTTATTTTCTGCTATTCTTTCCCGAAGATCAATTTTAGAATCTTCTAATTGATTTATTTGTTCTTCTAGTTTTTTTCTCTTTTTTTCCAGGTTTTGTATTTCATTTTCTAAATTTGAAACATTTGTTATGCTTTTTTTACGTTTCTTTTTTGATCCACCAACCATTTTCCCGCTTTTTTCTATTAATTCCCCTTCTAAAGTTACCATTCTCTTGTTCTCAATTTTTTTGGCTGTGTTTAAATCTTCCACAACTAAAGTGCTTCCTAAGACATATTTTAATGCTTTGTTGAATTTTGAGTTAAACTCTATGAGGTTAATGGCTAGATCAATAACTCCTTCATCTTTGTAATTATTAACTGGTCTTGGTTTTATTTTATCTAATGGTATGAAAGAGGCTCTCCCCAATTTATTAGATTTTAAATAATTTATACATTTTTTAGCTGCATCAAAATGCTCTACTACTATATTATCCAGCCTACTTCCTATAGCAGTTTCAATTGCAGTTTTGTAATCTTGATCCTTAATTTCAATTAAGTCCCCTATAGTGCCGTGTATTCCTTTAATATCTTCTTTTATGTTTAAAATCTCTCTGACAGGTCTTTTATAACTATTTTGGCGTCTATGTTCGGACAATTTTTCTTTTTTTTCATCTAACTCAGATTTTATATCCTTGATCTCTTCTCTTTTTCTACTCTCTTTATCCCCCATATCATAATATTCAGTGCGTAATTCTGAAATTTTTTCCTCTAACTCCTTCAATTCTTCTTTTTTCTTTTTAAGATCTTTTTTCTTTGACTTTAACGGTATCTCTTTATCTCTAAGTTCTTTCAAAGAATTTTGATTTTCTTTTAATTCAGATTCTTTATTTCTAAGTTTATCCTTTAAATCATAAAATTTCTCACGATCTTCATTTAATCTGTCCTCAATATTTTCTAATTCTTCCCTTAATTCAACTATATTTTCATCAATATCCTCTAAATTCCCCAATAATTCTTCATATTTTTCTTTTTTTGAATTAATAGTTTCATCTAGCTCTTGTTTAGAATTTTTTAACTTTTGTACTTTTTCAAGTTTTTTCTGTTCTTTTTCATGCAAATTATTTATCTTAGATTCTTTATCATCTATTTCAGACCCTAATCTTTCAATCCTCTCGTTAATTTGATCTATAGATCTTTTTTTTCCTTCAATTTTCCCTTTCTCTCTTTCAATTTTTCTTTCAATATCAATAATTTCATTATTTTCTATTTTATCATCAATTTCCTCAATTTTGTTTTCATTATTTTTAATATGGGATTTAATTTCATCAATCTCTTCCTGCTTCTTATTTATTTCATCTTTAAATTCTTCTAGATTTTTTTCAGATTCTTTAATCTCATTTTTAAGCTTATCTATCTTTCCAGCAACTAATGACTTTTCTTTTTCCTTTAATTTATCTTTTAAGTGCTTGTACCTCAAAGCATCATTTCTCTCTTCTTCAAGTCTTTCAACTTGCTTTTCAACTTCTGAAACTCTAAATTCTATTTTATCCAAGTTTTCTTCAGATTTCTTCAGCTCTTTTTCAGCCTCTTCCTTTTTATCTTCATATTCTTCAATCCCTGAAACCTCTTCAATTATATTTCTTCTCTCAAGAGGGCTCATTTTAATTATTTCTGTAACATCCCCCTGCAAAATAATATTATGGCCTTGAGGCGAGATACCAGCTGACATTAATGTATCTAAAATATTTTTACGAGAAGTTCTATCTCCATTAATCCTATAAATACTTCTATTATCCGACTTAATTTTCCTAGAAACAATAACCTCATCATCGTCAACGGGAAGTCCATCATTTTCATTGTTGAAATGTATTTTCACAACAGCCTCATCGGACGGATCCTCATCCTTACCACCCATAAAAATTAAGTCTTGAAGAACAGAAGCCCTCATAGATTTAGAAGACAAATTACCAAGAACAAACTGAATAGCATCTCCGATATTACTCTTACCACTTCCATTAGGACCTACAACAGTAGTAAAAGAATCAGAAAAATTTACTTCAACTCTTTTTTTGCCATAAGATTTGAACCCTCTCATAACCAATTTTTCTAGATACACCATAATTTACCCTTTCTACTCCTCCATTGTATCCCAAAGATTATCTGCTCTGGAAATCTTGCTTCGTCTCACACCTTCTTTTAAAGAGTATTCTAAACGTTCTTTTTTAACATCTATTCCAAAATATTCTTTAAAATCTTCTAAAATCTCGGAAGTTGTTTTTGATTCCTCCTCAAGAACCTCCTCGGATAAATTTATCATATCTTCAACAAAATTCCAAGGATAAATAATCCATGCCCAATCAATTTCTTTTGAATAAAAATCTGGTCTAAAATCTGATCCTTTAATATTCTGAAGAGTTGCAGTCTTAACCTCCTCAGGATTTTGTTCCATTACATCATCAACCGCTACCTTAAACGTTCCACCAGTATCCGAGATATCATCAATAATCAATACATTCTTGTCAGAAAGATCCTCCCTAATAGGATACTTCACCTTTGCTTTCTGATCTGGAGTAGCAGTAACCCCCCAATGAGAAACTTTAATACTTAAAAGTTCAGTTACTCCTAAAAAATCACACATAATCCTCGAAGGTACCCAGGCCCCACGCGCAATTCCAATTATCGTGTCCGGTTGCCATCCAGTTTCTTTTATTTTTTCTGAAACATCTTTTGTAAGAGAATAAATATCATCCCAATCCAACAGTACACATGGCTTTTCTTCGACCATCAACATTCCCTTTTAAATGGATAGATCATCTTGAATAAAAATGTTTTGGATAAGAACTACTACGGAAAATTCTCATAAAAAGTCTTTATGATACTATTTTAGATCGGATATAATAAGAATTTGAAGGAGTTAAAATTAATAAACTTTTTAATGGTAATCTAAAAATTAAATAGATTGATAACTAATTTGAGGAGTTAATTTTGATGGATCGAAAGTTTTCATGTTTAAGGTTTGAATTA
>CAYNOZ010000016.1:0-24646 GCA_964398955.1 uncultured Thermococci archaeon
TTGAGTATTTTTCCTGTTTGTGTGTACCATAGGTATAGGTCTAGTTCTCCTGGTTTTAGATTTACTTCTTCTGCTAGTTTGATGAAGTCTTTTTCAATGTTTAGGTATCTTTTTTTGGTTAGTGTTTTTGGTATTTCTATTATGTTACTTTTTTCCATTATTCTTAGTATGTGTCTGTCTAGTATTCCTATTTCTTTATATCCTACGTTTCTGAGGAAATGGCTGCCTTCTTTGTATCCTATTCCTTTTACGTTTTCTTTTACCCATTTTCGGGCTGTGAATTGGTTTTCTTTTGTTTTTATTTTTTCTTTTATATTGTCTTTGTATTCTCTTGCTAGTACTATGTATTCGGCTCTTCTGTTGTAAAATCTGTATCCTTTTTGTTTTAGTACTTTTGTTATTTGATCTTTGGTTAGGTTTATGAATCTGTCTTTTCTTTTCATGTAGTTCTGTATTTCTATTCCTAGTTCTGCTGATGAGTTTGCTGTTAGTATGCAGAAGCATAGTTCTTCGAACCATTCTTTGTTACTTTTTTTATGTAATTGTTCGAATTCTTTCATTCTTCTGTCGACTTTTTCTTTTATTTCTGAGTTTCTTAGTTCTTCGATTTTTTTGATTAGATCTTTTCTTGTTTGGATTTCCAATTTTTTACCCCTTTACTTCCTCGAGTATTATTGCTGGGAATACGCTGTTTACTCCTTCCATTTTTCCTATTTTTTCTGAGATTATTTCTGAGAGTTCTTCCCCATCTTTGGCCCATATGGTTGCCATTATGGTGTGGTCTCCTGTGGTTATTCTTACGTCTTTGGCTCTTTCTATTTTTTTCATTTCATTTGCAACTTTTAGGAATTTGTCGGGGGCTGTGTTTACTCCTGTTATTGATACGATGTCGTATCCCATTTTTGTTGGGTCTACTTCTAGTGTGTAGTTCTTTATTACTCCTTGGTTTTCTAGTTTCTGTATTCTTTTCCGTATTGCGGTTTCGCTTATTCCTATTTCTTCAGCGATTTTGGTATAGGCCATTCTTGAGTCTTCAGATAAGAGTTCGATTATTTTTTCATCTCTTTCATCGATCATTGTATCCTCTGTCTAAATGTTGTTTGGACTTAAAAAGGTTTAAGTTCTAATATCGAATCTAATATTATGATATAATTCTAAATTATAACGAAAATCATAAATATTATGATTCAATTTCAAATATGGTGAAAATATGATAGAAGTAGGAGAAAAAGCACCTGAATTTGAAACCCAAATATACGATCCTGAAAAAGAAGAGGTAGACGAGCTAAATCTAAGAGATCTAAGAGGAAAATGGACAGTGATGACCTTCCACCCAGGAGACTTCACCTTCGTCTGCGCCACAGACCTAGAAGGATTCGCAGAAAAATATGAAGACTTTAAAGAGGAAAACGCCGAAGTCCTAGCAGTAAGCACCGACACAGTTTTCTCACATAAAATGTGGGTAGAAACCTCTCCAAGAGTAGGTAAGGTACAATACCCAATACTCGAAGACATAAAGAAAGATATATCAAAAGCATATGGATTCCTAGGGGAAGGGGGAATGACAAAAAGAGGAACAGTAATAATAGACCCAGATGGTGTAGTTCAATACGTATCAGTTTTCAATGATAGACTAGGAAAAGATGTAGATCATATCTATAGAGCATTAAAAGGAATTAAGCACGTCTACGAAAATCCTGGAACTGAGAAAAAATTTGACATAATACCAGCGAACTGGGAACCAGGAGACGAACCAATGGAAATAACGATCCCCGATAGCATAGGCGAACTTTAGAAATACTAAATCTTTACCAGTTTTTTCAATCTTAATTTATAAATTTTTAATTCTATTTCTTTAATGATTTGAAAGTTGTAAAGAAATGTTGTAAGGTTTTGAAGAATTCTTTACGGATCGCTAGATTTATAAGTTAAAGGTTTTGTTTGATGATGGTTAGTCCGTTGGTGGTTGAATGAAGGATCTGAGTCTCTTGAAAGAAGGTGTTAAATCCTTTAATAATAAGAAAAATTATGAAGCGATGGCCAAGTTGTTAAGGATTGGCAGAAAATGTTTTGAAGTGGAAATTGAGGGTAATTTCAGTGAAAAGTGTGGCATGGATAAGTATTTAAATAATTTATTAGGAGAATTGAAGTCCTTAGGTTTGCAGGTAGAATTAGAGGACTTTAAGCCTTTAAATGATAATAAGTATTTGGCTAAATATCAGTACAAAGATTAGGTTCCTCTAATTATCTCCTAATTCTATTTCTTTGTATGCTTTAGCACAATTTTCACAGCAAAATGTTAATTCTTCTCCGTTTATAACTTCATTATGTCCACCATTGTATATTTCACATCCACAGTATTCACATTCTGTTACTTGAGATTCTAAGATTGTTGATATTAGATCGCTGAATCTTTCAGCTAATTTCTGGAATTTTTCTTCTCCTTTTTCTGTTAGTCTGTATACTTTTCTTTTTCTTCCTTTTACTTTCTTTTTTGCAGATTCTACGTATCCTTTTTGTTTAAAATCTTTTAGAAGAGGATAGATTTGTCCTGTGGAGGGTCTTTTCCCTGTTCTTTCTTCTAGTTCATCCATTATTTCGTATCCGTGTCTTGGGTTTTGGTCTAGTAGGGCTAGGGTGTAGAATTTTGTTAGGTTATTAAGGTATTCTGCTTCCTCCATTTTATCACCTTGTTATTTCTTTGATGGTTATTGTATCTTAATTTATATATATCTTTTTCCGAAATATTTAAATATGATATATCATATAAAAACATATGGTGGTACTATGAACAAGAAGGAGAAAAACAAAAAAGAAGACGAAGAAAGAGCCGACATTGATGTCAATGGAATGACATGTGCTTCCTGTGCAAACACCATAGAAAACTCATTAAATAAATTAGAAGGAGTATCAGAAGCTAATGTAAACTTTGCCACTGAAAAAGCTTCTGTTAAATATAATAAAGATCAAACTAACTTCAAACAAGTAACACAAACCATAAGAGATTCCGGATACGAACCAGCGGGAGTTAGTAGCGAAGGCGAAAACCTTGAAGAATTAAACCTCAAAATATCCGGAATGAACTGCGCATCATGTGCTGAAACAGTTCAAAAATCAATCGCAGAAATTGAAGGAGTAAAAGAAGCCAACGTAAATTACGCATCAGAAAAAGCTAAAGTATCATTTAATACAGAAAAAACATCCTTATCCACAATTAAGAAAGCAGTAAGAGACTCAGGTTATGAAGTAGAATCAGAAGAAGAAAAAGACAGAGCCATGGAAGAACTAAAAAAATCTAAGAAAAGAATGTTAATAGCATGGGGATTATCAGCACCAATAATTGCATGGATGATCCCAGAAATGATTTTCGGCATCGCATGGCCGAGCAAGACAATTTACGATATCGGGATGACATTACTAGCAATACCGGTACTCTTCTACGCCGGCAAAAAAACATATCTCAGCGCTTTAAAGAAAATTACAAATGGATCAGCCAACATGGACGTCCTTATATTCTTAGGATCCTTCACAGCATTTATCACCGGACCAGCCACAATATTCACTCCAGTACTGAATTACGCCGGAGTTGGAGCAATGATAATGGCCTTCCACCTAACAGGGAGATACATAGAATCCAAAGCTAAAGGAAAAGCCTCACAAGCCATCAAAAAGTTAATGGAATTAGAACCCGATACAGCAAGAATAATAGAAAACGATGAAGAAAAAGAAGTACCAGTAGACCAAGTAGAAAAAGAAGACATAATGCTAGTAAAACCCGGAGAAAAAATTCCAACAGACGGAGAAGTAATCGAAGGAAAAAGTACGGTAGACGAATCAATGGTAACTGGAGAATCAGTACCAGAACAAAAAGAGAAAGGAGATGAAGTAATAGGAGCAACTATAAACCAGAACGGAGTACTAAAAATTAAAGCAACCAAAGTTGGTGAAGAAACCTTCCTATCCCAAGTAATTGACATGGTAGAAGAGGCTCAAGCAACAAGTGTACCAATCCAAAGATTCGCAGATAGAGTAACAAGCTTTTTCGTACCTGCAATAGTAACAATAGCAGTGATAACTATCGGGTTATGGCTAACAATACCTAACACAATAGACTTCCTAGCAACCATATTAGAGGGAACCCTTCCATGGATAAACCTAGGATTATCACCTCTAATGCTATCAATATTCGCCGGAATAGCCACCTTGGTAATAGCATGTCCATGTGCACTAGGATTAGCAACACCAACAGCTTTAATGGTTGGTAGTGGAAAAGGAGCTGAAAACGGAATTTTAATACAGAAAGGAGAGGCTATTCAAGCATTAAAAGATGTTGATACCATAGTTTTCGATAAAACAGGGACCATGACTAAAGGCAAGATGGAACTTACCGATATAAAATCTAAAAACGATATAAACGATGAAGAAATATTAAAGTTAGCAGCTAGTGCAGAATATAATTCCGAACACCCTATAGGAGAAGCAATAGTCAATAAAGCAGTAAAAAAAGAATTAAACTTAACCGAACCCGAAAAATTCGAAGTAATAAGAGGAAAAGGATTAGAAGCAGAAATAAACAACAATAAAATACTAATAGGAACTCCAAAACTGATGAAAGAAGAAAAAATAAACATGAAAGAATTCAAAGACCAAATACAGAAATTACAGAACCAAGGAAAAACCGTAAGCCTCATAAGTAAAAACAAAAAAATAATAGGAGTTTTAGCAGTAGCTGACACCTTAAAAGAAGATACTAAACCAGCAATACAAACATTAAAAGACAAAGGATTAGAAACAGCAATGATAACAGGAGACAATAAAAGAACAGCAGAAGCAATAGCCAAACAAACAGGAATAGACAGAGTACTAGCAGAAGTACTACCAGACGAAAAAGCCGAAGAAATCAAAAGACTACAAAACAAAGGAAAAAAAGTAGCAATGGTAGGAGACGGAATAAACGACGCACCAGCACTAACCCAAGCAAACGTTGGAATAGCAATAGGAACAGGAACAGACATAGCAATAGAATCAGGAGAAATAGTACTAGTAAGAGGAGAACTATCAAACGTAGTAAGCGCAGTAAACCTATCAAACGAAACCTTCAAAAAAATAAAACAAAACCTCTACTGGGCATTCGGATACAACGTAACAATGATACCACTAGCAGTCCTAGGAATAATGCACCCACTATTCGCAGAAGCAGCAATGGCAATGAGCTCCATAACAGTAGTAACAAACTCAAACAGACTAAAAAACATAAACATAAAATACCAACCAGAAAAAACCAAAGAACAAACCAAATAACCAAACACAATTTCTTCCTCTTAAATTCATTTTCAAAATTTTTTTCAATCACCAATACCTACTACCAATGTGTTTTCATGATACCTAAAAGAGAATTTGGCCCAACAAGCCATATGAGCTCAGCAACTATTTTTGGAGGATATGCCTTAAGTAATGCAACCGAAAAGGAATCAAAAAAAGTTTTAAAGATCTTAAAGAAATATGGAGTAAATCATATAGATACTGCGCCTGCATACGGAGATTCAGAACTGAGAATAGGCGAATGGATGAAGAAAGAGCGAGATTACTTCTTTTTAGCTTCAAAAGTTCATGAAAGATCATATGAAGGAGCAAGAAAAGAAATTAAAAACTCTTTAGAAAGATTAAACGTAGACAAAATTGATCTAATTCAAATACATAGCTTAACCAAAGAGAAACATTGGGAAAAAGTATTCTCAGGAGATGGAGCTCTCAAAGCTATGATCGAGGCTCAGGAACAGGGGTTAGTGGATTATCTTGGAGTAACAGGACATTCTTTAAAGGCTCCAAAAATGCATCTTAAGAGTTTGAGAGAATTTGATTTTGATTCCGTATTGTTACCGCTGAACTTTCCATTAATACAAAATGAAAAATATTTAGAAGACTTTCAAAGATTGTTTGAAGAAGCTGAGGAAAAAAATGTAGCCGTACAAACAATTAAATCAGTTGCAAAGCGTTTAAGGAAGGATAATGAAGAAAAATCAAGTAATACTTGGTATAAACCATTGAAGAATCAGAAAAGAATAAACAAAGCCGTTAGATGGGTACTATCAAAGCCAAACATCTTTCTAAATACTGCAGGAGACATTGATATTCTACCGAAGATCTTGGAAGCTGCAGATGAATTTGACCAAAAGAAATCACCATCTGATGAAGAAATGGAAAGAATGGTGAAAAATGCTGAAATGAAACCGTTATGGCCAGGTGGATTAGAGGGTGGACAATAGCTTTAATATTCGTTTTAATAATAGTTAATTCTTTTTTAAGTTATTTAGAAGTCCGATTATATGGTTTTTGATGAGAATTGGTGATTTTTTTAAATCAATTAAAAAGGAAGTAAAGTAAAATTTGATAATTTATGGATTAATGATCTTGAAGTCATTAATTGTAATTAAACTTTTTTCACGTTAGTTGCTTGTGGTCCTTTTGGCCCTTGTTCAGGAATGAATTCTACTTCATCTCCTTCTTCTAGGCTTGAACCGTCAGCTATTTCACTAGCGTGAACGAAATGGTCGTCTTCTCCGCTGACTTCGATAAATCCGAAGTTCTTACGAGGATTGAACCATTTAACTGTACCTTTCATGTTACTCACCTCATTTGTTTTGAAATTGTTCCTATAGAAAAGCTTCGAACTGTTCTATAAGGACTATATATGTTAGAGTTGGAACCCTTTTAAACCTTTTGTAAATATTTCTGGGATATATTTACTTCAAGTTAATGTATATTAAATTTATTTGATTTTAATATAAGTATTATTATATTCTTTTTTGGATTACATTAAGAAGTAATTTTTGCTTTCGCTCATGTCTATGAAGTTTGTTGCAGCTTCTTTTAGTTCTTTTGCAGTGCTTTCATCAAATCCCATTACTTCTACTCTTACTCCATTTGCTTTTAGATGGTTTACTAGGTCTTTGAAGTCTCCGTCTCCAGTTATTAGACATACTACGTCTAATTTTTCCGCCAATTTCATTGCATCTATTGCTATTCCCATATCCCAGTCTCCTTTTTTTGCTCCACCATAATAAACCTTTAAGGGTTTTTTCTTCACTTCAAATCCTATACTTTCCAATAATTCAAAGAAATTACCCTCATCTGGTGTGGAAGATTCTATGGCATATGCTATGGCTCTAATCACTTTCCTATTTTGACTCGCTTTCTTTAATAGAGCCTCAAAATCGACCTTATTACTGTGTAAGTTCTTTGCTGAGTAATACATATTCTGTACATCAACGAATATACCAATGCGCTGGTCATCATAAATACTTGTCAACTCTTTCACCTTTACTATTATATTATATAATAATTAAAATTTAGAAAAGTTAAATAGTTTTTGGATTACAAATCAACTAAAACTTAATTCTCTCCTTTACTTTCTTCTCTTTCCTTGCTCACATTCTTTTGGAAGCGAGCTTCTTAATCTTATGTTTAGGTTTTACTGGTTTATTTAGTTTCTTAGTGATGACCATTTTTTTGAGTGGGTGTTCTTCACTTTTTTTATTATTTTTTCTATTTTGTTTATTTTTGCTTTTGGGTTTGGTTTTTTGTATTTTTTAGGTTCTTTGATGTTTTCTATGTTTAATTCGGCTAGGCTGGCTATTACTGCTAGGTTTGTGTATGGTAGTCCTCCTTCTATTCCGTATCCTCCTCCTAGTATGGAGATGATTTTGTTGTCGGTTATCTTTTTTGCTGTGTTGACTGCTATTTCCATCATTTTTCCGTATCCTTCTGCTGTTAAGTTTAGGTTTGTTATTGGGTCGGTGAAGTGGTTGTCTTGTCCTGCTTGGATTACCATTACGTCTGGATTGAATTCTTTTGCTATTGGTTTGAAAATTTCTTTAACTACTTTTAAGTATCCTTTATCTGAGGTTTTTCTAGGTATTGGCACATTGATGTTATATCCTTTTCCTTTTCCTTCTCCAGTTTCGTTTATGAATCCTGTTCCAGGGAATAGTGTTCTTCCATCTTGGTGGGTTGATATTGTTAAAACGGATGGGTCATTGTAGAATATGGATTGGGTTCCATCGAAGTGGTGGGCGTCCCAGTCCCATACAAGCACCTTTTCTACGTTATGAACTTCTTGGATGTGTTTTATCATGATAGATACATTGTTTGTGAAGCAGAACCCATGTCCATGATCTGCAAATGCGTGATGCCCTCCTGGTCTAGCCATGACAAATGAATGATCTACTTTGTTGTTTAGTACTATGTCGCCACCTTTTATAGCTCCTCCTGCTGCTAATTTGGATTGTTCGTATGTTATATCTTGGATTATGGTTTCTCCTTCATTGTCGATTGCTGTTCCGGTGTTGGTTTCGGCCATATTTTTTAATTCTTTTAGGTATTTTTCAGTATGAACTCTTTTTAACTGTTTTTCAGAGGCTTTTTCGGGTTTATATGTTTTAATTTGTGGTAAATCAAATATTCCTTCTTCTTCTAGTTGGTCCATTGTGTACATTAGTCTTTCCCGTCTTTCAGGGTGGGTTGGTGAATGTTCATGTAATAAGTAATTTTCATGATAAACTAATCCTGTGTTAGGGTATTTCTGTTCTTCAGATTTAATTTTCATTATAGTCACCTCTGAGTGTTTTTAAGTTAATTTCTTTTGTGATACCTGGTTTTATTTGTGATTCTATGTCACAGATTTGGCCTTGAACTCTACGATGGTTAACTACGTTGAAGTATCTCATATGGTTTATTTCTATGCCTTCATTTTCTGTTTTTAGGCCAGCTTCTTTAGAAATTTTTAAGGTTTTTTCTTTAGCTAAGTTTTTTAATTCTTCTTTACTGTATTTTTTGCCTTTTTTAACTGAGTTTTGGTTTCCGTTTACTGTTATTTTTCCTTCGGCTGTATCAATATGGATCCCGGTTTTTATTGAAACTTTTGAAACTGCCGCTCCAACCGCTCCAGCTACATCAGAATATTCGGGTATTAGAAATTCTAAATCTACTTTTTCAGAAATTTTAGGAACTATGTATTTTGAGAGTACTCCTCCTCCTAATATTTTAATATTCTTATTTTTGTTCAAAGTTTCATGATTTCTTATAAATTTCTCTGTTTTTTCGGATAGTATTCGGCTGAATTTATGTATTATTTCGTTAGCTAATTCATCAGAATTAAATTCAGTGTTTTTAGCTAGTTTTTTGATAGCTTTCTCAGATTTTTCTCTTTCACCTTCTTTAAATTCGCCTAAGTAGTGAAGGGCATCTGTTGGGGTAGGGTATTTTCCTCCGAACGCTGCTGCTTTATCTTTTCTTCTTTTTCTTATTTTTACTTCGTTAGAGTTTACTTCTACCAAGGAGTCTCCACCTAGTGGGATGTCAACTGATTCTATTGTTGGGTAAAAGGTTTTGTAATCTGAGATTTCTAAGTTTTCTTTTATTCTAGGTTTGTTGTTAGAGATTATTCCTAGATCTGTAGTTGTTCCGCCTATGTCAATAGCTAAAGCATTTTCTACTCCGGTTAAGGCGTACAAACCCAAGGTACTGACTGCTGGTCCTGATTTTATCGTGGAAGAAGGAATTTCAGAAGCCTTGCTCTTGTTAAGCATAGCTCCATCAGATTTTATAAAGTATATTGGAGCTTCTATATTCAATTCTTTTAGCACTTCTTCTATATTATCAGTAAATTTTCTGAAAATTGGTTTGGTTTTAGCGTTTAGAACAGTAGTTGAGGATCTTTTAGGGAAGTTCAGGTCTGATGAAATTTTGTTACCTTTAGAGATCGGTCTGTCATCTAATAGGTTAGCAACTTTATTCTCTAATTCAGGATTACGGGTGGAAAATTTTCCAATAACCGCATAAGAACCTACTTCATCATCTACTTTATCTTTAAAATTTTTGACATTTTCTTTGTTAAAATCTTCAATTACTCTACCTCTATGATCAACGTATCCGTTAATTATTTCGTTGAATTCCGCGGCTTCAGCAATTTTAGGGTCTAATCCAGGTCCTGGTAATAGAATACAACCACAGCTTTCTGTATTATTCTCAACAATTGAATTAAGAATTAAAGTTGTACCTATTACAATTCTATCTATCTTACTATCTTCGCTTTTTATATCCTTTTTTAATAATTTTAAAACCTCTTTAATACTTTTAACATCATTTGGAGAACTTGGAACTTTAGAATATGATACAACACCATTTTCAGATAATAAAACTCCGTCCGTATTAGTACCTCCAGCATCAACACCTATAAACACAATTACACCTCTCCACAAACAAAAGATAGTGAAAATCCCAAAAATCACTAATATTAAAGTCTAATACTAATTCATAATTAGATTTACACATTTTTAAATCCAAAAGGTTTAGTGCCTCTAGATCTATAAACAGTTACATATTTCATGTTAAGGGTTTTGGTTTTGCGGTGTAATAATGAAATTAACAATTCTTTATGATAATGAAGTCTTTTTAAATGATCTTAAGTCTGATTGGGGATTTTCCTGTTTTATTGAAAAAGAAGGAGTTCCAAATATTCTCTTTGACACTGGTGCAAACGGTTCAATACTTCTTTCAAATATGAAGAGGTTAGACGTAGAACCTAGTTCCATTGATGATGTTTTCATTTCACATTCCCATCACGATCACATAGGCGGGTTATCAAAGCTTCTAAAAGTCAATTCTAATGTAAAAATCTGGCTTCACCATCCTATAGATCGATTTAACAGCGCTAAGAAAGTTAATGTGTTAAGCAGTTCAACTAAGATTTATGAAGGTGTTTGGTCTACTGGAGAATTGGAAGGAATTGAGCAGTCTCTTTGTGTTGAAACTGGAAAAGGGGTATTGGTAATAACTGGTTGTTCGCATCCGAAGATGGAGAGTATATTAGGTAGTTGTTCTCGTTTTGGATCTTTATATGGGATTGTTGGAGGTTTGCACGGTACTAGGCCTAAGCATTTAAGGGATTTGGATTTTGTTTGCCCTACTCATTGTACTAAGTACAAGGAGCAGATGAAGAAGGTTTTTAGTGATAGGTTTGTTGAGGGTGGTGTTGGAAGGGTTATTGAAATATGATTTTTTATGTGTTTGGTTTTTTTCTGCATGATTTACTATTTTTTTTATGGATTTTTGAATTTTTTTTAGTTTTCCTTTTTTGTGATCGAAAGGTTTAAATAGGATTTCTATTGATTTTTGTTTGGTATTATGAACTGGGACTATGCGTTTTTGGTTGCCTTGAGTGGTTTGAGATTGAGGGGAGAGGTTAGTCCTAGGTCTGTTGTAGTTAATTCTGAGCATCCTTTTCATCCTAAGTGTGTTAATTGATCTTTGGGAGTTGCTTGTCCAGGTGGCTTCTAAGATTTTTTTGGTTTTTGATATTGTTTGGGTCATGTTTTCATGATTATGAATATTCTCTGTTTTTGTTTCCATTAGATTGCTTTATATCTATTTATTTCATGTTTTATTTGTTTTAAGAACTTTATTAGTCAAAAGATTTATAAGTTAGAGTTGGTTTTTTATTTAATGTCTTCAGATTAAGAATTTTTGATAAAATGACAATATAGGTGATTATGATATGGGAATAGCAGAATTTATGGAAAAAGTCGGAGAGAAGATACCACACCCATATGTTCTAATATTGGGTGTAATGTTACTAGCCTCTGTGGCAACTTACGTAGTACCAGCTGGTCAGTACGCTCGAGTAGAAGATCCTGAAACAGGCAGAATGGCAGTGGAACCAGGTTCATACGAACAAGTAGACCAGCAACCTGTAGGTCCAGGACAAATCGCGATGTCCTTTATAAACGGTTTTATTCAATCAGCAAACATAATAGTATTAGTATTTGTTGCAGGAGGATCTATATGGACAATCAGATCCACAGGCGCCATAAAGGGGGGATTAGCCTGGGCCATTGAACGAGTGGGAGGAACCAATAAAGAATACCTGATACTAGCAGGAATACCACTCTTCTTCGGGATACTAGGAGGAACCATAGGTACCTATGAAAGTGTTATAGTATTCATCCCTATACTTGTAATGTTATCCCTATCGCTCGGATACGATGCAGTAGTAGGGTTAAGTTTAGGTTTATTAGGGGTGGCAGCAGGATTCGCATCAGCTCCTCTGAATCCTTTCACAGTCGGTATAGCACAGTCAATAGCAGGATTACCTGCATTCTCAGGCATGTGGTATCGATGGATTTTCTGGGGAGTTTCTATGACAGTAACGATCGGTTATATAATATGGTACGCCAGAAGGGTTAAAAAAGATCCATCAAAAAGCGTGGTATCAGATATAGATTATAGCGAATACGAGATGGATGAAGATCCTACTGAAATAGAGCTAACAAGAAGACATAAGATGGTACTAGCAGTATTTGGGATAGCTATAGCTTATATGATATTTGGAGTAATTCAACAAGGATGGTGGATCAATGAAGTAGCAGGATTATTCTTTGTATTAACGTGGGCAGCAGGTTTAACATATGGTTACAGTCTTTCAGAAACAGCTGAAGAATTTGTGAAGGGATTAGAGTTTATAGCATTTGCGGCAGTAATTGTAGGAGTAGCAAGATCTATAGCAGTTGTTATGGAACAGGGAATGATAATGGATACCGTAGTAAGAGGACTTGTAACTCCTTTAGTAGGTATGCCGGACATAGTTGCAGCAGCACTATTCGTACCTGTGCAAACAATAATAAACTTCTTCATACCATCAGGAAGCGGACAAGCATTAGTAACAACACCAATAACAGCACCAATGGCGGATATAATAGGAATACCAAGACAAGTAATAGTACTAGCATACCAATATGGAGACGGATTCTCAAACATGTTCCTACCAACCCTAGGAGCAACAATGGGAATGATATCAGTAGCAGACGTACCATACGACAGATGGATAGCATTCGCCTGGAAAATACTACTACTACAACTTATAGTAGGAATAATCTCAGTATCACTAGCCGTAGTAATCGGACTAGGACCATAAACCAAAAACACTTTTTTCATCTTATTCTTTACTTATTCTTATAAAAATTAATAGAAGTGGAAAGATGAACCAAATCAAAATAAAAAATGGCAAAATTTTAGATGGAACAGGAAATCCATGGTACAAATCCACCATAACCATAAAGAAAAATAAAATCGAAAAAATCGGAGAAAATAAAGAAGAAACAGATAAAGTAATAGATGCAGAAGGAAAATTTGTAGCTCCAGGTTTCATAGACCTACACAGCCATTCTGATCTAATAGCACCATATAAACCAGAATTAAAACCAAAAGTAATGCAAGGAATAACAACCGAAATCACAGGAAATTGCGGTATAGGACTAGCACCTGTAAACGAAAAATTTAAAGAAGAACTAAAAGACTATCTATCATCATTTTCAGAAGTTAACAAAATAAATTGGAAATGGAATACCCTAGAGGAGTACATGAACTACTTAGAAAAACTTAAAACAACCACCAATCTAGCTTACTTAATACCGCACGGAACCCTAAGACTATCAGTAATGGGATTTAAAGACAGAGAACCTAAAGATTCAGAATTAAGAAAAATGAAAGAAATAATACAAGAAGGAATGAATGAAGGTTTCTTCGGAATAAGCACAGGATTAGAATACCCTCCAGGATCATTCAGTAACACAGAAGAACTAATAGAACTAACCAAAAAAATTAAAGAAAATAACGGATACTACGCCTCTCACATGAGAAGTGAAAGCAAAAATGTATTAAAATCCATTAAAGAAGTAATCAAAATTTCGGAAAAAGCAAATGTACCAGCACAAGTCTCACATTTAAAGGCAGAAGGAAAAGATGTATGGGGATATTCAAAAAAGATGAAAGAACTAATAGACAAAACACGAGAAAAAAACGACGTAAAATGCGACCTATACCCATATAAATCATTCAGCACAAACTTCGCTTCAATACTACCAGACTGGGCGCAAGACGGAACAAGTGAAGACATAGTAAACAGACTCAAAAACTCTGAAAAAAGAAAAAAAATAATAAAAGACATAAAAAACGATAACATGAACTGGAACCCAATTAAAACAACAGGATGGAGCAATATAAGAGTAACAGGCCTAAAAAGTGAAAAATACAGACCCCACGATAGATCATCAATCCAAGAAATATCTGAAAAAACAAACAAAGGCCCATACGAAACAGCCTTCGACATTCTAATCAAAGAAAAAAGTGGAGGAATAATGATAGGAAACTCAATGAGTGAAAAAGATATAAAAAACATATTACAATACCAATACACCTCCATCTGCACAGACGGACTAGACATAGGTAAAAACCCACATCCAAGACTATACGGATCATTCCCCAAAGTAATACAAGAATACGCACTCAAAAAGAACTACATAAACATAGAAGAAGCAATAAGAAAAATGACATCACTACCCGCCCAAAGACTTGGACTAAAAAAAGGAATAATAGCCGAAGACTACGACGCAGATATCACAATATTCAACCCAAAAACAATCAAAGACAAATCATCATTCAAAAAACCAAGAAAATACCCAAAAGGAATAGAACACGTAATAATAAATGGCGAAATAGCAGTGAAAAACGGAGAATACACCAAACAAAAACCAGGAAAAATATTGAAAAATAAAAGAAACCAACCAAAAAAACAAAAAACAGAAAATAAAGAACTATAATAAATAAAAACCACTTTTATCCATATTTTTACGTAAAAGGGATGTTAAAATGAAAGAAGAATTAACCAATAAAGTTCTGAAGAGAGCAGAAGAACTAGAAGATCAAATAATAAAATCAAGAAGAAAAATTCACCAAAACCCAGAATTAAGTTACGAAGAAAAAGAAACATCAGAATATATAATAAAAAAATTAAAAGAATTAGAAGTTCCTCACGAAAGTAATTACGGAAACTTAGAAGACATAAAAAAAGAACTCAAAGACCTAGGAATAGAATTTAATGACAAAATGGGGTCATATGGAGTATTAGGAACAATAAAAGGGAAAAAATCAGGAAAAACAGTACTACTAAGAGCAGACATGGATGCCCTACCCATCAAAGAATCTAATGAAGAAACCCATCTACCGAAGAAAAAAGGATTTAGATCAAAAAAAGAAGGTTTAATGCACGCCTGCGGCCATGACGCACACACCGCAATGCTACTAGGAGCAACCAAAATAATCAACGAAATAAAAGACCAATTCAATGGAGAGATCAAGGTACTTTTCCAACCAGCAGAAGAAAAAGGAAATGGAGCAAAGATAATGAAAAAAGCAGGCGTACTCAACGACGTAGATGCTGTATATGGTTTACATGTATGGTCAAACCTTCAAAAAGGAAAAATAGAAATCAACGAAGGTCCAATGATGGCGTCAGACGATATGATAAAAATCACAGTGAAGGGTGGAGGAGGACACGGATCAACACCCCACGAAACCAAAGACCCCATCTCAACCTCATTCGACATAGTAAATACCATATACAAATATCTAAATCGAGAAATAGACACAAGAAACCCATCAGTTTTCACAGTAACCAAATTCCAAGGAGGATCAACATGGAACGTAATACCAAACGAAGTAGAAATGGAAGGCACAATAAGAACATTCGACCCTGAAGTACGGAAAAAAATAGTTAAAAGAGCAAAAGAAATAGGAAACGCAATATCAGAATTAAATAACCTAGAATTCGATTTTGAAGATATTTACCTAGACCCGCCAGTAGTAAACACCGAAAAAGAAGCGAAAATAGCTAGAAAAGCAGCGAAAAAAATAGTGAAAGAAGAAAATGTCATAACAAACCCACCATCTATGGGGGCAGAAGACTTCGCCCACTACCTAACCGACAAACCAGGAGCATTTATTAAAATAGGATCAAAAAACCCAGAAAAAAACATCAGCGGACCTCATCACAACGAAAAATTCGACTTAGACGAATCAATCCTAAAAAACGGAACAGCACTTTACGTACTAACAGCTCTAGAATTTTTAGAAACATAAAAACTGTAATTCCTTTAATTTAATATTTTAGTCAATTCTATTACTTTAATTAAGTTATTGTTAGATTTAAGATAATAATTATTTTTTAAAGTCTTAAGATTTTACTTCTCCGTACCAATATCCTAGAGCTACTAATATGATTCCTAGTAAGGATATTGAGTAGGGAGTTACTCCTATGGATTTGGTGGATATGATTGTTGAGAATATTATTCTTAGGATAAGTGATATTGATAATAAGGACCATCCTATCATTCTTAGCTTCTGCCAAGTGTATTTCTTCACTTTTTCACCGTTTTCTTTGCTTATAATTTTCTTTATTTAAAAATTGTTGATTTTTCATATTTTGGGTATTGGGTTGTTTAAGGGGTTATTTTTTGGTTTTAAATTAAGAAGGGTAGTAGGGATGCTATTGACATTAGTATTAGTGGTGGTATTATTTTTTTTAGGATTTTTTTGTTTTTTGTTGTTCCTGTTAGGATTATTTTCACTATCATGGATGATATTGATCCTAGTATTATCATTATGGATCCTGTTTGGGCTGTTATTGATTGGGTGTTTAGTAGGGATGTTGCTGATATGGTTACTGCTGCTGATGATACTAGTCCTCCTATGAGTGCTATTATCCATATTCCTTTTGTTCCTAGTAGGTTTTGTGTTAGGTTGGACATTATTGTTATTATTAGGAAGTAGAATCCGAGTTTTAGTGCTGGTTTTAGTGCTAGTGGGGATTTTATTATTTCTTTTAGTTTGTTTTGGTGTTTTCTTTTTTCTCCTTTCCAGAGTTGGTATGAGAATATTGTGGAGATTATTATTGCTAGTGTTAGTGGGATTGTTAGGTATTTTGCTGTTTCGAAGGATGATATGGTTGCTATTATGTAGTTTCTTAGTATCATTGAGGTTGCTGCTAGTATTATTCCTAGTGATGCTGATTTCATTAGTTCTTGTTTTTTTCCTAGTTCTGCTAGTGCTCCTGCTGTGGCTAAACTGGATACTGTTCCTCCAAGAAATCCTGTTAATGGGATTCCTTGTTTTTCTGAGGTTTTTCTTCCTATTATAAATGCTGAGAATCTTATGCCTAGTACTAGTAGGATGAATAGTAGGGTTCTTTGAGGGTTGATGAGTCCGTATTGGGTTAGGGTTTCGGATGGGAGTAGTGGGTATATTATAAATGCTAGGACACAAACTTTTAGGGCGTCTGTTATTTCTTTTCTTGTTAGTTCTTTTACTTGTGTGTGTATGTATTTTTTTTCAGCTAAAATGATGGTTGTAATTATTGATATTGAGACTGCTTCGAAGTAAAGTGAAAAACCTACTAATAGAGATATTAATGATACTAGGAATATTGTTGCTGTGGTTGTTGCTCCTATATCTTCTTCTGCTATTTTAAGTCTTATGTAGATTATTATGATTGATAGTATTGCTCCTAGTAATAGGAATATTGCTATTGGTGCTGGAGAGTTCATCATGTTCGATAATTTAACTGAGATGGGGCCTGACATTGATATTAATGTGATTGTTCTTATGCCTGCGTATTTTTTATGTGGTGCTGATTCTCTTTCAATTCCTATTAATCCGCCTATTGCTACGGAGATTATTATTTGTTTTAAAAGTTCTGGGAGGATTATGATTTCACTTATTTCGATCAACATTTTACTCTCCATATTTTCTGGTTTAATTATATCTATTTAAAGAATAGTTTTTGATGTTTATTACTTTTTCTTATTTTGTTTTGTTGTTTTTTAGGTTTTTGTATATTTTTGTTGTTTTGTTTGCTGTTTTTTCCCATTTTAGTTTTTGTGAGTGTTTTTTTCCGTTGATGGATAGTTTTTTCCATAGTTTTTGGTTTTTTTGTAGTTTTTTTATTTGTTTTTGTAGGGTTTTTTGGTCTTTGAATAGTAGTCCGTTTTTATTGTTTTGTATTATTTCTTTAATTCCTTGTATGTTTCTTCCTATTACTGGAGTGCCGCATTTCATTGCTTCTATTAGTGTTAAGCCGAAACCTTCTTTTTTGGAGGGTAGTATGAGTATTTTGCTTTTGTTTAGGTATTTTGAGATTTCTTTTTTGTTTTGGTATCCTGTGAAGGTTACGTTTTTGTTGGATTTTTTTTCAAGTTTTTTTCTTAGGTTTCCATCTCCTATGATTAAGAATTCTTCATTTAGTTTCTTTGAGACTTCTATAAGAGTCTCTACTCCTTTAGTAGATGATAGTTCTCCGACGTATGTGATGTATTTTCTTTCGTTTTCTGATGTTTCTTCTTTGAATTCTTCTGACACTCCATTAAAGATTTTCACAGTTTTTGTATTGTTGATTTTATTTTTAATTAGTTTTTTCAAGAAATTACTTACTGTAATTATAGTATCACTGTTCTCAAGTGCTTTTTGTACAGGTCTAAACTTGATCCAGGACTGATCACTTCCATGGATTGTAGTAATTAATGGAGTATTCGTTTTTCTTTTAATGATATTCCCTGCTAGACAAGGAGGGCCTGCGTATTGAGAATGGATAATATCAATATTTTCTTTTTTCACTAATTTAGAACCTTTTTTAATTGCTAAAAAGATGTATGAAAGCCCTCTCCCACCGATAAAGTTTAAGGTAGGTAGATAATTAATATCTACATTTTCAGGTAAATCGATATCTTTTCCCTGTTTTCTATATGATAATACGTGGAAATCTGTTTCTTCACTGTTTTTAGTAATATTATAGGAATGGGTTGATACTCCTCCAATATGTGGGGGGTATTGTGTCAGTAGAAGAACCTTTGTACTCATTCATACCATCTCTTTAGGGAAGTTTGAGTTCTCTCTAATTTCAGTAGATTACTTTCAGATTCCCATTTACTAATATTTACATACAAAAAGTTACTAATAATATTTAAAAGCTCTTTCAAGTCTTCAGATTTGTATCTAAATGAATCAAGAGCTTTTCTAGTACCTTCTCTAACTTGCCATACCCCTAAAGGAGCGTAATAACTTGGATGAACCTCTCTAAATACTAAAGCCCCAGCCTGTCTATTCCTATTCTTCAAATGCTCTGTAACAGCAATTCTGGAAGCATAATAACCTCCAGCCACATCCTCAGCATAATCAGTTCTCTTCTTGATCTCATAATCACTAACAATGGTAGTTTTATCTGTAAAAGTGGTTCCGGAAAGCCAAGACTCTAGAACCTCAAATTTCCAACCAGTAGGAATTAATAATACAACATAACGATTACCTAAAAATTCATCCATATAAAGTTCATAATCATTGATCAGCCTCTTCCTCTTGATATCATCTAACATATTATTCGAGAGCATATCATCAGTTCCAGTAATAGACCACCTAGTTGGAACGAATTTCTTTCTAGAATCTGAACCAAGAAGACCGGCTGATAAAACCTTATTAATGTAACTAATATTAACATCTTTATCGTAAAGAACCTTTATAGAATCTTCAGTTTTTAATTCATCATCTAATAACTTATCCATAGTCCTAGGAACATCAGGATTCTCGGCAATATCAATTTCTTCAACCTTACTGTTAGGGCCTAAGGGGGCTGAAAAATCATTGTACTCTAATCTTACTTTTGGTTTCTTCTTTAGATGTGCTTCAACATCTATGGGAGATTCTGATAGAATAACTTCTTGCATATCACGTACTAAACGATCAGGATTACTTGCATCTCCTACTTTCACTGGCGTGGAAGTTCTTACTAGACTTGATCTGTATCGAATAATATCTTCGATACTTTTTTCTCCCCATTCTTCTGGTGAATCTAGAATTTCTGTATCTCCAGTTTCGCTTGGAACCATTGGTCCAGCTAAAACCTTTGGATATCCTTGTTCACCGGTGAAGAAAGAGGGTGGTGAGCTACCGAATACATCTTTTTTCTCTACTTTAGGCTTTATATCGTCTACAATTTCCTTTTTCTTAAGTAGAGGACAGAAAGATCTTCCACATAATTTTTTATAGCCCTTGCATTTTACACAGATTTCAGACATTAACCCTTCTCCATTTAAAATAATTTTAAAGAATTAAATATTTTCTCAATATTTGGAAGAATTTTGTTTTGATGAGTTTATTTTTTCATTATTCTCTGTCTGCAGACTTTGTCTCCGTCGAATATCCAGTCTTCTAGGTTTATTTCTTTGTTTCCTACTGTTTCTCTGACTACTTTTCTATGCATTCCGCATAATCTTCTTCCTAGGTCTTCGTTTACTTGGCTGAAGGGGCAGTTTCTGTATTCTAGTATGTATGAGTCGTCTTCTTCGAATATTTTTGTGAAGAATCCTAGTTCGTTGAATGTGTTTTTTAGTTCTTCCAGTTTGTCTTCAAGATTTTTGCTTTTGATTTCTATTGAGAGTTCTTCTTCTATTTCTTTTGCTACGTTGTCTAGTATTTCTTCTATGTCGTCTTGGCAGCAGTGTTCTCTGATTTTGTTTGTTAGTATTGCTAGTATCATTTGGTTTTGTTTTGGGAATAGTTTTTTTCCTTTGTTGGTTAGTTTGAATAGTTTTTTTGGTCTTCCTCTTGATGCTTTTTCGAAGTAGTGTTCGATGTATCCTTCTTGTTCTAATATGTTTAAATGTCTTCTTATTGCGCTTTCGTTTATTCCTAGTTTTTCCTTTAGTTCTAATGCGTTGAAGTCTTCTGATAGTAGATATTGCAGTATTTCTGTTCTTGTGTTGTTTACGGGTATTTTTATTTCTGGTCCATTTGAAGTCATATTTTCCCTCTTTTATTTTTTTTAGTTGGTTTAAGTATTTTCTTTGTTTTATTTTAGGGAAAACCTTATAAATATTTTACTCACAATTTAGTGATGTAATTGTATGGGATCAGAAAAGATCCCGGTGATTATGATGAATGAAAAGGACAAACCCAGTTATCATGAAAGCATAAATGAAATGTATGAAAAATTCGAAGAAGACGATGTAACCAATCCATGGGATAGATACAATGACCAAAAGCAAGTAAGATGCAAATTCTGTGAAGAAGGAGTATCCTGCACACTATGCAGCAACGGCCCCTGTAGAATAATACCAGGAACAGCAGAAAAAGGGACGTGCGGAATAGATGCAGCCGGCATCGCAATGAGGAATATGGTCCACAGAAATTCAATGGGAATAAGCGCATACACATACCACGCAAACGAAGTAGCAAAAACACTAAAAGCAACTGCAGAAGGGAAAACACCATTCGAAATCAAAGATAAAGAAAAGTTAATGTACATGGCGAACAAATTTGGAATAAACACAGATCAAAGCATTGAAGAAGTAACAAAAGAAGTAGCAGACTACATGATAGATGAAATAAATAGAGACGTATCTGAAAAATCAAAAATGATAGAAATATTCGCACCAGAACAAAGAAAAGAAGTATGGGAAGAACTCGGAATAATGCCTGGAGGACCCACCCACGAAGTAAACTCCGCCCTAACATCATCAATGACAAACGTAGACGGAGACTACCAAAGCTTAGCACTGAAAGCGCTTAAATTAGGACTAGCATCAACCTACGGATCATTACTACCCCTTGAACTAGGCCAAGACGTACTATTCGGAACCGCAGAACCACACAAAATGGATGTTGGCCTAGGAGTATTAGACGAAAACTACATCAACATAGTACCAAATGGACACGAACCATTCGTAGGAGTAGCATTAATGAAAGCAGCTAAAAAAGAAAAAAACCAGAAAAAAGCAAAAGAAGCAGGAGCAGAAGGAATACACGTAGTAGCATCAATAGAAACAGGACAAGAAATAATACAAAGATACGAAATGGACGAAGTCCTAGCAGGATTCACAGGAAACTGGCTCAACGTAGAATACATGATGGCAACCGGAGCCGTAGACCTAATGGCAGCAGACATGAACTGCTCACCACCACAACTAGGTGAACTAGCAGAAGAATACGGAGGAAAAATCGTACCAGTATCAGAAGTAGTAGGAGTACCAAAAGCAGAAGACCATATAAACTACAAACCAGAAAAAGTAGAAGAACAAGCAGATAAACTAATAGAAAAAGCAATACAAAATTACAAAGAAAGAAAAGGAAAAGAAACCAAAATACCGGACGATGTGAAAACAATAACCGCAGGAATGAGTCCAAGATCCATAACAAACGCACTCGGCGGAGAACTAGACCCTCTACTTGAAGCAATATCAGACGGAACAATCAAAGGAGTAGTAGCACTAGTATCATGCACAACATACGGAAACGGCCCACAAGACGCAACCTCAATAGCAGTAGCAGAAAAACTAATCGAAAACGACATACTAGTACTATCAGCAGGATGTGGAAACGCAGCAATGCAACAAGCAGGCCTAACAAGCACTGAAGCAATAGAAAAAGCAGGAGAAGGACTAACCGCAGTATGCGAACAAGTAGGAATCCCACCAGTACTATCATACGGAACATGCACAGACACAGGAAGACTAAGCCTCCTAGTAACACAAATAGCAGAAGCACTCGACGTAGACACAAGCGAACTACCAATAGCAGTAACAGCACCAGAATACATGGAACAAAAAGCAATAATAGACGGATTCTTCTCAGTAGCCTACGGACTCTACACCCACGTAAGCCCAATGCTCCCCATAACAGGATCAGACAACCTCGTAAACCTCCTAACAGAAGACGTCGAAAACCTCACAGGAGGAAAAGTAGCAGTCGGAGACGAACCAGAAGAAATAGTCCAAGGAGTAGTAAATCACATAGAACAAAAAAGACAAAACCTCGGAATGTAACAAAACCTACTCTCCATTCCTATCTCTATTTTAATTATAATCTTATTTAATTAAAACCATTGAAGCTAAAAAGATTTACAATTATTAGATTTAGATATTCATCAATTATCCCTGGTTTAGAATTGGTGGGAGCGCGGGGATTTGAACCCCGATATACGGGTTTCCACAGTAAAACGGGTTTCAGTGCTCCATTAAGGTCAGCATACCCTTGAGTCGTCACCCAAGGCTCAGCAAACCCGTAAATCATCATTAACTTCTGGAGCCCGTCATGATGCCAGGTTACATCACGCTCCCGGCGAACAAAAATTCAGTATCTTCTTATTTAAATATTTTGGAAAAAATTAAAGAAAAAAATAAAATAAATTAGTTAAATTAAATAATCCAATTATTAATCTATTATTTTAATTTGACAGCTGTTCCAGTAGCGTTAATCCAAAGCATTCCTTCTCTCATTTCTTCAAAGTCAAAACTTACACCAATTACTGCATCTGCTCCTAGATTCTTTGCACTATTTTTCAAATCTTTCACCGCTTCTTCTCTACCTTTAGTTATCTCCTTTTCATAAGCTCCAGATCTACCTCCAACGATATCTCTAATTCCAGCAAAAACATCTTTCACTACATTAGCTCCCATCATAGCATTTCCTGAGACAATTTCTAAATACTGATCAACTTCATGATCCTGCACTACATCCGTGGTAGTAACTATTATATCAGACATACAATCACATTGAAAGAAAGCTTTTATTATATTTAAAAATTTTCCTTAGAATGTAAAAGTTATATAAATTTACCTTTAGAGAATTAAAAAAACTTTAAGTGGTAGTAATATACATAGTATTCTTTGTTAGAATCTTCAACCCTTCAATTCTCTTCATCTCAAGTAGAGGATGATGTTAAGTTCTTTAATCTTTTAATTTTTAGGTTTTTCTCTGGTTTACTTGAATTTTTAGGGTTCAATTTGTTTTTGGTTATTTTTTTGAACTTTTTATTATTGATTTTTGTGTTGAATATTGTTAGATTTTATATGGTTGTTTATATTTAATTTTTTCTTAGTAATTTGATGTTTTATTGTTTAGTTTTTGTTTTAGTGAATTTCAAGGTATTTGTTTTTGTTAATAGTTGTTAATTGGTCTTATTTTTTATTATAAATTTTATTTATGTTTTTTTAATCATTTTTGTTGATGAAAAAGTTTTTAAAAGTTCAACAAAATTTTCTGATTACTCAGAATGAGGTGTAATTTATGGAGAGAGAACCGTTTATCAAAGGAGACGACATAGATTTATATCCAGTTGAAAAAGAAGATTTAGGGAGATTAAGAAATATCGTAAACCATCCAGACGTAAGAATACCACTAGGGTACAGAAAACCATTTAACATGGGCGATGAAGAAGAATGGTACCAGCAAAAACTAAATGACGATACAAGAGTACCACTGACAATATACCATAAATCGGACGAAAGAATAATCGGAAATATTGAACTTAAAATCAGGGATGTCAAAAGTAGGGTCGCTGAAATTGGTTTTCATATTGATAAAAGGTACCATTCAAATTCAATTGGAACAGAATTTACAAAATTAGCACTAGAATATGGATTTAAACAACTGAACTTACATAAAATCTGGGCAAGAGTCTATGAATTTAATGAAAAATCCTTAGGACTTCTAAAAAAATTAGGGTTCCAGCAAGAAGGAGAATTAAGAGAACAAGCGTATATGAAAGGAAAATACGTAGACAAAATAAGACTAGGACTCCTAAAAAAAGAATGGCAGAACAAAACAAACAACCAATAAAGATGGTATAACTGAATAAGAACCCTATACAGAAAAGGAAATTCATAAAAAATTGAAAAACTTCATTATCTCCGTGTAATAATTCTTTAAGCTAGCCGTAGATTTTCTTCGATATTCTAATAAAATCAATCTGATTGAGATCAAATTCGGA
>CAYNOZ010000017.1:0-24399 GCA_964398955.1 uncultured Thermococci archaeon
TCGGCTTTCCTCCCCAACCTGAAGGACGGGATCTCCAACCGACTGATAAGATGAATGATTATTATACAAAAGAAGATTTTATAAATGAACTTGATTTGGATCAGGAACGATATGATAAGATCCCTAGTAATGAAAACATTCAGAAAACAGTCAAAAATATTGAAGATCAAAATATAGAGGTTAAATTAGTTAAAAATAGAGAAAAAGCTTTAAATTATTTGAAAAAAATCATAGATGAGGGTATTACTATTAATATGGGACATTCAACTACACTAGAGGAAATCGGTTTTATAGATTACCTTAAGAACCAGGAACATCCTTGGAAGAACTGGACTAATAAAGTTAGAAGTATAGATAATAAAGAAAAACGTATGAAAGCTAGAAGAGAAGGAATGGTAGTGAATACCTTTCTTGACAGTCCCAATGCAATTTCAAAAACCGGCGAATTAATAGGAGTTAATGCAGGTGGAAGCGGAATCGGAGCTTGGCCATACTCGGCTAAAAACTTGATATTAGTAAGCGGAGTTAATAAGATAGTTGAATCTTGGCAAGAAGCTATTAATCGTGTTAAAAAATTTGTATTACCTTTAGAAAATCAGAGAGCTCTTAAAACTTACGGTTCTAAGAGTAAAATAGGTAAAATGATCTCATATGAATTTGAAACAACAAAAAACCGAACCAAACTATTACTTATCAAAAAAAGACTAGGATTTTAACTTATATCCAAAAAAATTTTACCAAACCAAACCTAATAAAAAATAAGAACTGAATTCACTTCCCCTTCTTACTCATATTCGTTCTTTTTGAACCTCCCAGCATTATCTTTTCGTGTTGGGTAAGATCTCGTCCTTTAGGGGGGAGGATACATCCAAACTTAACATTTAAAGAGTTCTAATACTACTCATAGGCAATTAGCAGTTGGTTGGGGGTCTGACGTTGATCAAAAAGCGATCCCATGCCTTTTGAGGCAATGGCTAAAGCCTCAGACTCGACATCCAAGGTTAGGTAAACTTGATTGCAGTAGGTAAGTTCGAAACCGTTTTCGGTGTAGAGTATAGTGGGGATGTGGAGCTGCCAGGGAGAATAAGGGAACCAATTGGTTAGTATACGACACTATTTGTGTTTAATTCAGTCTTCTCCCAGAGCATAGTTCCATGATGATTAGGTGTATGAGAAAGGCCCGATGCTTGGCAAACTCCATTTGGATAAGGCCCGCACAGAAGCTTCTACCTTTAAGGAGAGGTCACTTCACTACTATATCTATCTGAATAGTGTTCACAATCGAAAATTCAGACTTAACAGCTTGTAAGCTAAAAATATTTCTAAAATTATAATCAATATGTTTCCTCTCAATACTAAATTCGAATATTTGAGGATGGAAGTGTCTCAAAAAATAAGTTAAAATTTATCAGTTTCATTTTCTTGAATTCGAATTTTTGGTTGATCAAAATATTTATAAGAGAAAATTTATTATGAGGATTGGTGATTTTTTTGGGTTGTGGTAAACACCAATTTACGTTGCTTCATGGGGAAGAAAGCTGAATTCATTTTTGGGATTTGTTGAAAATAAGTTTTTATTCTATAACCTAGAGAGTATGCTATTATTTTATAAGGAACATTTTCTAAAGTATTTTGGATACCCCTCTTTAGGTTCATTTATATTCAGATGGAGGTTAAATAGTGGTAGAAGATAAATTGACTCTTAAAATGAAAGAAAAGAAGATTATGGATGTTTTAAAGGATTATAGGAATATTTCTAAAGGTGAATTATCTACAGAAACTGGAATGGAAGAAGTTGCTGTTATGAGAACATCACTATGGCTTGAGGATAAAGGCCTAGTTGAGATAAATGAAGAACCCGTTCTTGAGATTGAGTTGACTGATAGTGGTAAAGAAATATTGGAGAATGGATTACCTGAAAGAAGAGTTTTAGAATATAATGGTTATTTGGATGACATTCCAGTTGATGATGAATTAAAGAATATGGCTTTGGGTTGGATTAGAAGAAAGGATTTAGGCGAGATAATTAGCAAAGAAGGTAAACCTTATTTAAAAATTACTGAAAAAGGTGAAAAATTTTTAAAGGAAGTACCTGAAGAAATCAGAATACTGAAAAAATTAAATAATGAGGATAGTAAGGTAAAAGAAGATTTAGATGAGGAAATGAAAAATAATCTTAAATCTAGAGGAGCTATTGATGTTGAGAAGCGTTCAATTAAATTTATTAAATTAACAGAAAAGGGAGAGAAGCATCTTGAAAAAGGGTTTGAGGTGAAGAAGGAGGTTTCTCAACTTAGTTCTGATATGATTAAGACCGGTGAATATGAAAAGATTAAATTAAAGCCATTTAACGTTTCAGCAGATGTCGATGAAAGTTATCCAGGGAAAAAACATTTTGTTAATCAAGCAATTGAGTACGTAAGACAAATATGGCTTGAAATGGGATTCCAAGAAATGGATGGTCCTATGGTTGATACTTCTTTTTGGGTCTTTGATGCCTTGTTCCAACCTCAAGATCATCCAGCAAGAGATTTACAGGACACTTTTTATATGGAAAAACCGAAGAAAGGTAGAATTCCTGATAAAGAAGTTCTAAAAAGAGTTAAAGAAGCGCATGAAAACGGAGGAAACACTAAATCTACTGGATGGGGATATAATTGGAACGAAGAAACAGCTGAAGAACTTATTTTAAGAACTCATACAACCAGTCTATCAGCTAGAACATTAGCTTCCTTAAGTAAGGATGATTTACCTGCCAAATTTTTCTCAGTAGGAAAGTGCTTTAGAAATGAAAAATTTGATTGGACTCATTTGGCAGAGTTCTATCAAGTAGATGGTATAGTGGTCTCAGAGACGGTTAATTTCGAAAATCTACTAGGTTATCTTGAAAGATTTCTCAATAAGATGGGTTATGATAAAATCAGATTTAGACCTGGTTACTTCCCTTATACAGAGCCCTCAGTCGAAGCAGAAGTTTATCATCCCAGGAAAAAAGAATGGGTAGAATTATTAGGAGCTGGCATGTTTAGACCAGAAGTGACCGCACCCCTCTTCGGGGAAGAAATTAATGTGTTAGCTTGGGGACCAGGCTTTGGACGAATTATGATGGATTATTATAATATAGATGATATTAGAGAGCTTTATGGTAATGATTTAAAGCAACTAAGAGATTCTAAGCTTTGGATGAGGTATTAATATGCCTACTATAAATTTAGCTAAGGATAAATTAAAAGAATTAACTGGAATAATGGATGATGAAAAACTAAAAGATGAAATGGCAATGTTTGGAACTGATTTAGAAAAAATGACAGAAGATGAAGTGGAGGTAGAGATTTTCCCAAATCGACCTGATATGCTATCATTAGAAGGATTTGCTAAAAGTCTCAGAGGATATCTAGGGAGAGAAAAAGGATTATACAGTTTCAATATCAAAAATGACGTTAAATACAAAGCTAAAAAAGATCAAAAAGTAGAGGAGGTAAGGCCAGAACTTGCTTGTGCTGTTGTAAAAGACTTAGATCTTAGAGGAAAAATTGACTCCCTTATGCAGCTTCAAGAAAAATTACATGTCACTCATGGAAGAAATAGAAAAAAAGTTGCGATAGGAATTCATGATCTTGAATCCATAACAGGTCCTTTCACTTACACCACTAAATCACCGGATACAGAATTCATCCCCCTACAAACTTCTAAGAAGATGAGCATGGAGGAAATCCTCAAAGAACATGAAAAGGGAGTTGAATTCAGATCATTAGTAGAAAATTTCGATGAATACCCAGTTTGGATCGATGGAAATGGCGATATATTCTCAATGCCTCCAGTTATAAACTCAAAAAAGACAGTAGTCACCGATAAGACTCAAGATATTTTTATTGATGTTACTGGAACAGACAAAGAAGCAGTAGAAAAAGCATTAAACATTATATTATTAATTTTGAACGAAATGGATGGAAAAATATATCCTGTTGATTTAAATGGGAAAATATATCCTGATTTAGAACCCAAAAAAATGAAATTTAATCCTGATCATGTGAAAAGAACTCTGGGTATAAACTTGGAGAAAGAACAGGTCGTAGATTACTTAGAGAGAATGGGTTATGGAGCAAAAATAAAAGAAAATTACATAAATGTAGAAATACCGAGTTACAGAACAGATATTCTTCATGAAGTCGATTTAGTCGAAGATATAGCTATCGCACATGGTTACAACAATTTTAACAGAAAAATTCCTGACATATCTACCGTAGGAGGGGAAAACTCCTTAATAAAATTCAAAAGAAAATTAAGAGAACTAATGATAGGAATGGAATTCTTAGAAATAAAAAACTATTACCTCAGTAACAAAGACAAATTATTTAGAAAAATGAACCTAGAAGAACAAGAAGTAGCAGAAGCAGAAAATGCCCTAAGCGAAGAACATTCCTGTCTCAGAAATTGGTTAATGCCATCAATCATGGAAACCTTTGGAAAAAACCAGCACAGAAAATACCCTCAAAAGATATTTGAAATAGGTAAAACAATAAATATAAACCATAATAAACCCACAGGAACAGACGAAATCAATAAACTAGCTGGAGCGATAAGTGAAGACAAAACAGGATTTACAGAAATAAAGAAAGTATTAAAATCTATATTCAAAAACATAGACTTAGACTTCAAAGTAAAGGAAGAAGACCACGCTAGCTTCATAAACGGAAGATGTGGATCAATAATCGTAAATAATGAAAAAATAGGACTAATCGGAGAAATTAAACCAGAAGTTCTAATTGAATGGGGGATCCAAGTACCAGTAGCAGCTTTCGAATTAAATGTTGAAAAATTATTCGAAGCAGAATAAGCAATATCCCTCATCTTAACACTCTAATTACAGATGGAAGGGGAAAGGGGGGACCTCATATCCCCATTATATTTTATCGGCAAAAAACAAACAGTGAAGTGACCTCTCCCTAAAGGTCGAGGTCTTACCCAACCACGAAAGATAAAAAACATCACAAAAAACTTCAAAAGATCGATGATTACATTTGTTTTCAACTGATCTTGGATTAATCTGGATTATATCGCTGATTCAAATCTTCATATAACCTACATTTTTTAGTGTTGAGGGGCCCTCAAAACCACCAAGGTAATAAGGCTAAAATAAGAAAACTATTATTAATCGATGAGATTAAAAGAATATTATGAATATGATTTATGGTATATTCTGAATTGAAGTTCAATAGAGAGGTGCCATAAAATTCCAGATTTCGAAGAATACTACGAAAAAAGTCAGAAAAAAATAAACGAAAGGCTAACTAAAATTCTAGAAGAAAGTAAATATGAAGAAATGGAAGAGTTATTAAATTACTCTATCAAAGGTGGAAAAAGATTCAGGCCAACCTTATGTCTTTTAGTTTCAGACATATTCGGCGGAAATAAAGATGATGCCTTAACAAAAGCGGCCATAGTGGAATTTATTCACAGTTCAACCTTAGTACATGATGATGTGGTTGACAATGATAAAGTAAGAAGAGAAATGCCCAGCCTCTGGAATGCTTTGGATAAGATTCCCTACAAAGGACCTGAAGAATTTAATCCGAAAAATCTTGCTATGTTACTAGGGGATGGAATGCTATCTAAGGCTCTTATTTTAATAAAAAAACCTGAAGTATTAAGAGCTGTAGCAGATTCTATTTATTCCGTCGCAAATGGAGCTATTAAAGAAAGCAAAGATAGAATAGCTAATATTATCGGTTCCGATTCTGACATGGAAGAATACTTAAAAACTATCAGATTGAAAACAGGATCACTTTTTGCACTTTCAACCCATCTAGGAGCAATGACAGGAAACGCATCTAAAAGGCAAAAGGAGTTAGCTCGATCAGCTGGTTTAAAGCTTGGAATAATATATCAAATGGCAGACGATTTAGCAGATCAAGATTTAATTCTCAGTGAAGAAGAAACGAAGGAACTTTTAGTTCAATATGTCGACAAATTCATGAAAAACATCTCAAAATTCCCAGAGAACAAATATAGAAAACTGTTTGAAGAAGTTCCATTATACATAGTTAATAAAATGATGATTCAAGACCAAAGACCTCTTAGACTGGAAAAAAATAGTGGAAACATACAGTGGACAAAAAGTACTGTCAAGTAATCATTTTTCAATTTATTGACATATTTTTTTGATTGATTAAAATCATCCTATAGGATGAGAATACAGAAAAGTAACGAAAAGGCTAACGATTAGGAGAAAAATTTCATGGCAAGTCTGTAATAAGACCTCTTTAAGTCTTAATAGCATTTGTACAGGATTTAAAAATATTATGGATCGAATCTCTCGTTAGATATGAAAATTTATAGTTGCAGTGCCTTCGAACTCTCTAGATACGACTCAAACCTCTCATTTTGATGTAATTTGTGAGTGGAGTAAAATCCACGAAATTAACTAAGAAATGTCGGTGGATCTTCACTATACGTCAATTCCACATTAAACCTCAAAGAATCTTATTACTTAATGTATCTCTTTTTGATTCAATCAAAATTTTTTTAGATACCGGCCCCCAATTGATCTTGATTTTTTCAAATATTTTTCGAAAAAAAGTTTTATGTGATTACTTTGATTTTTAGGACAGAAATGAGTCGATTTTTATGAAAGTATTATTTGATCTGGATGGTGTACTGCTGGACTCCGAGAGTGATCTTTCCTGGCTTAAGAGAGCTCTATCTAAGACTCTAAAAGAATTTGATATTAAGGATACAGAGGAAAATCGGTGCAAATTATATCCTAAAAAAGTTAAAAATTTTAAAGAGACATGTAAAGATTTTAATGTTAATCCAGAGAATCTATGGAGAGCTCGAAATGAAAACTACATTAAGGAAAAGATAAACGCTATGGAAGATGGAGTTATAAAACCATTCCCTGAAGTTAAGAGTCTTTATAATCTTAATAAGCATGAATTAGGTATCATTAGTAATTCTCCTCAAAGAGTTTTGGATAAATTTATTGAACAATTTGATTATAATGACTTATTCAAAGCATGGGTTGGTAGAGGATCAAATCTCGAAGATCTAAAATATATTAAACCTAATACCTACCTATTTGAAATGATAAAACAGGAAATTGGGAAAGGAGAATTTATATATATAGGGGATACAGAGAATGATAGAAGGTTTGCAAAAAATATTGGAATAGAATTTCTACATTTAACAAGAAGCAATTCAGGTTATAAAAGTTTAAATGAAATCATAGACTACCTAGAAGAGAATAAATGAATTCTTTCAATATCTTTCATACCAAATTCTTAATATTAGATCTTCTTAACAACTTTAAATGCAAATTAGAATTATTTATTACCATGAGGATATGCTAATATGAATGAGATAAATAATAATGAAACTGCTTTAGATGTGCTAATTTTAGATGGTTACGTTGATGAACCTAGTTTACTGGGTGTACCTCCTTATATCTCAACTGAACCCAGATTAATAGCAGGTGTAGCTGAAAAAGAAGGATTAACATGGGATTACATTACTGCGGATGACTATAGAAAATTTGGGTTGCCTGAATCAGAAATGTTATTGGTTCATGGAGGTGTCACGGTTCCTGGTAAATACTTGAGTGGAACTCCCTTGAAAGCTAAAGAAGCTGAAAGAATAGCAGAAGAAAAAAGAGAAACATATTTAGGAGGGCCATTAGCTAAATATAATGACATAAGTGGTTTTGATCACTACTCAGTGATGGATCTTTCAGCCTATTTTTATGAATCTCTAAAAGGTAATTCAAATGACAGGTATGCTTCATTATCCGAAAGAGAAGAATGGTTAAAAAAAGGTTCAAAAGTAGTTAAACAGCACCCTATGTTTCCAGGTCCTTTAATAGCTGAAATAAGTATGTACAGAGGATGTACAAGATATTTTACGGGTGGATGTTCCTTTTGTTCAGAACCAAGATATGGAAAACCAGAATTCAGAACACAGGACAACATTATAAAGGAGATCAAAAAATTATACGATTTAGGAGTAAGAAACTTCAGAATAGGAGGTCAAAGCTGTACAATAAGCTATAAAGCGAAAAAAGTCGGGATTAAAGATCCTCCCAAACCTCAACCTGAAGAAATTAAAAAATTATTCAAAGGAATCTGGAATAAATGTCCGAATATTAAAATCTTACACTTAGACAATGCTAATCCTTCCGTAATAGCAGAATATCCTGACTTAAGCAAAAAAATATTGAAAATTCTAACTAATTACACAACTAGCGGTAATGTATTAGCTTTAGGAATGGAATCTGCAGATCCCGAGGTAATAAAACAAAATAATCTTAATTCAAAACCTGAAGAAGTTGAAAAAGCCATAAAAATAATCAATAAAATTGGTAACGAACGTGGAGAAAATGGAATGCCTAAATTACTCCCAGGAATTAATTTTCTCGGAGGTTTAAATGGTGAAAGAAAAAAAACTTACGATTTAAACCTCGAATTTCTCAAGAGGATCAAAAATTCAAATCTTTTACTAAGAAGGATTAACATAAGACAAGTACTAAGTCATCAAAAAGAATTTAATTTGAAACATAAAAAAGAATTCAAAAAATTTAAAGAAAAAGTCAGAGAAAACATAGACCAACCGATGCTTAAAAAAATGCTTCCGACCGGAACTATTCTAAAGAATGTTTATATGGAAAAAAGAGATGGTAACAAGACATTCGGAAGACAAATTGGAACTTACCCTCTGTTAGTAGGTGTGAAATACCCCTTAGAACTGAACAATTACTACAATATTGCAGTAACTGACTATGGTTATAGAAGCATTACAGGTATTGAAAATCCAATTAAAATTGACGAAGCTAAATTCCAAGAATTAAGATCTATACCGAAAGTAGGAGAAAAAAGAGCTGCAAAACTTTTTAGGGAAAGTCCAAAAACTAAGGAAGAGTTTTTAAAAATAATTTCAGATAATAAAGTGGGAAAATCAATTTTAAAGTATATTTCATTTGATGATTGAAATATTTATCTTAAATGTGTTTTCTGATATGTTTAAAGATTGAATTTCTTTCAATATGAAAAGATTTTTAATTGTATAAGGTGATCGAAAGTTATGTCTAATCAAGAAGTTATAGATCTGAGAAGTGATACGGTTACTCGTCCCACAGAGGATATGAGATTGTCCATGAAGGAAGCAAGAGTAGGGGACGATGTAATGAGAGAAGATCCGACAATATTAGAATTAGAAAACAAAGCAGCCGATCTTTTAGGAAAAGAAGATGCAATGTTAGTAACTTCAGGTACACAAGGTAATTTATCATCCATTCTTACTCATACGAATCCCGGAGAAGAAATGATCTTAGAACAAAGATCCCACATATACACACATGAAGTCGGAGGATTCGCAGGTTTAGGAGGGCTATCAGTAAGACCAGTATTTGGAGAAGACGGTTTCATGGACCCAATGGATATTGAACAAAATATTAGAGGAAAAGATATTCATCATGCCGATCAGTCCCTAATTTGTGTTGAAAATACTCATAATTCATGGGGCGGAGTGCCTTTAGAGTCTGAATACATAGAAACCGTAGGAGATATAGCAGAAGATAATGGTTTAAAACTGCATATAGATGGTGCAAGATTATTTAATGCCAGTGTTTACCTAGATGAAAGTCCTGAAGATCTTGTAAAACCTGCTGATTCCGTTCAAATATGTCTTTCAAAAGGTTTAAGCGCTCCTATAGGTTCCCTCGTAGTTGGTAATGAAGAATTCATACAAAAAGCTAGAAAAACTAGGAAAAAACTTGGTGGTGGTATGAGACAAGCAGGAGTAATCGCTGCCCCAGGAATAATAGCTTTAGAAGAAATGATAACCAGACTAGAAGTTGATCATAAAAATCTAAACAAATTAACTACTGAATTAAACGAAATAGGTTTAGAAATAAATCCTGAAAAATATAAAACTAACATCGCTTACTTTGATACCTCAACAATTGGACTAACCGGAGAAAAATTTAAAAATCATTTGGAAAATAAAGGTATACAAGTATTTGCAACTGGAGAATACGAAGTTAGATTTGTCACGCATAGAGAGATATCTAAAAAAGATATCAAAGAAACTATAAGTAGAATAAAAGAACTGCTAAGTGAAATCGAAGTAAAGTAACTTTCTATCCCTACCAAAATTCGTTCGATGAAAAAGGGATCTTCTCAGCGAAAGAAGATAAAAACTAAATCTTTGGATCTCATTCAGTAATTTATAATTATTTTTAATTTCTTATTTATTTTAATTAGTATTTTGGATTCATATAATTTTATTGGAAGTTATTTTGATTTTTCTTTAAATTTTATTGGTTAATTAATTTTTTGATTGCTAAATATTTATTCTATTTAATTAATTATTTAAAATATTAACCTTAATCTTATCAAAATAAGTAATTTAACATAATATTAATTTAAAATTGATTATTTGGTTTATTGGGCAATCCAAAACTTTAAATATTTTGCAATTAATCAATACTGAGGTGTAGACTTTGCGTGTGAACGTTAATGGCCCTGACCTTAGGGGCAAAGACTTGATTACTCTCTTGGATTTGGACCGAGAGGAAATAGAGTATATTCTCGATGTTGCAAAAGAATTGAAAAACCGGATGTCCCATGGGGACATGCCAGATATATTGGATAAGAAAACATTGTTCATGATGTTTTATAATTCTTCTCTGAGAACTAGAAATTCTTTTGAAGTAGGAATGACTCATATGGGTGGTAATGCTCACTATTTACAACCTGGAGCTGTTTATACTCCTGCATTAGAAGGTGAAGAAGAAGCTTATTCTACTGAAAGAATTAGTGATGTTGCTAGAGTGCTTTCTCAAATGGGTGAAGCGATTGCGATCAGAATTTACGGAGACCCAGCAGACTGGGTTTATGGCAAAGGAGACAAAATTGTAAGAAACTTTGCTAAATGGGCAGATGTTCCTATTCTAAACATGGAAGACGATATGTATCATCCACACCAAGCTTTGGCAGATCTATTGACAATGAAAGAAAAGATGAATAAATTAAGAGGTAAAAAATTCGTTATGAGTTGGGCCTACTCTGGAAGTGCTGAAAAACCATTAGCTGTCCCACAAAGTTCAATTATTGCAGCTAGTTACTACGGTATGGATATAACTTTAGCTCATCCAAAAGGATTCGAACTAGATGAGAATATAATAGATTCCGTTAAAGGAAACGTGGATCAGTATGGTGGATCCTTCGAAGTATCACATGACATGGACGAAGCATTTGAAGGTGCAGATGTTGTTTATCCAAAGTCTTGGACATCAATGCAAGCCATCCCTCCTGTAACTGATAAACCAGATTGGGACAAAGCTACAAAGTTATTTGAAGAAAATAAAGACTGGATAACTACTCAAGAAAAGATGGATCTTACAAATGATGCTCATTATATGCATTGCTTACCAGCGGATAGAGGACAAGAAGTAACTGACGAAGTAATAGATGGTCCTAATTCTGTTGTATTTGATGAAGCTGGTAATAGATTACATGCTCAAAAGGCTGTTCAAGCTCTATTCATGAGGTAATCTACTTTTCTTTTCTTTTATTTGTTCACTTAATTGGGGGCCTATTATGGAGAAATTAATAAAAAACGGTTTGATAGTTACTATGGGGCCCAAAGATATAGTTGAAGGGTATATTCATATAAAGAATGGTAGAATTGAAGAAATTTCTGATGGAAATCCTGATTTTAAAGCTGACGAAGAGATAGAAGCTTCAGGAAAGATTATTACGCCAGGTATTATTACTGCTCATACTCATTTGTATGGTGCTCTTTTAAGAGGTGCACCTCTTCCAATTGAACCGCCTTCTGAATTTGGACAGAATCTTGAGAGGGTATGGTGGAACATGGACGAGGCTATGAGTTACGATCAAGCTAGAAGTAGTGCTAAAATTGCTAGCTTAAAGATGCTCTTAAGCGGATCCACTTTCTTTGCAGATACTTACTCTGGTCCAAATTCTATTGAAAGTGTATTAGATGAAATAAAATCTGGTGTTGATGAAGTAGGGATCAGAGGCATGCTTGCATTCGAATCAACTGAAAGAAATTCAAAAGAGGAAGGAGAAAGAGGGCTTAGAGAGAATAGAAGATTTCTGAAGAAGATTAGTAATGAAGAAAAAATTTACGGTATGGTTAGTTTACATGCGTCCTTTACTGTATCAGATGAATTAATACATAAAGGTAAAGAGTTAGCAAACGATTATAATGTACCAGCTACCATTCATACATCTGAAGGGCCTGAAGATTTATATTATAATATCTTAAACCATAGTAAAAGAACTGTAGAAAGGTTAAATGATGAAGGATTTCTTGATGAAAACACAGCTCTTGCTCACTGTGTACATGTAAATGAAGAAGAATTAGAAATTATAAAAGAAACTGGAGCAGGAGTAATACATAATCCTATGAGTAACATGTTAAACGCAGTTGGAATAGCAGATATTCCTAAGATGTTAGATATGGGTATTAATGTTGGAATTGGAAATGATGGCTATATATTTGATCCTTTTGAAAACATTAGAAGCTCTTTCTTACTACATAAAGTTAATAAAAGAGATCCAAGAGTAATGAATCCTAAAAAAGTATTTGAAATGGCTACTATAGATGGAGCTAAGCTCTATAATGTTGATAACGAGATAGGAAGCTTAGAAGAAGGAAAAAAAGCTGATTTAGTAATATTTGATCCTAGTATTCAGATGACTCCTATAAATAAGAAGTCCGTTTATGGTCACATTGTAAATTCTCTCCATGGAGGAGATGCAGAAACTGTTATTGTAAATGGTGAAAAACTTGTGGAGGATAACGAACCAACTCATTTAAACAGAAAAGAAATTGAAAATGAAAGTATAGAAACTTCTAAGGATCTTTGGAAGGAATTAGAAGCCTTATGAGTGATAAAATGAGTTTAAGAGAAGGAGCTAAGGAATTTTTGAATGAAAACTATTCCACTATGGATATAGCGATTAAAAAAGCTCAAAAAATTTTGAACACTTTAGATTACGACATAGAAGAAATAAAATCATTTACAAAAAGTCTTCAAGAGATTACAAAAGGTTTTGATAATAAAAATTATGTTTCAGGACTTGGAATTTACTTATCTCTAGCTATTAACAGAAAAATAGAAGATAAACTAGAAATTGAAATGCCTATAGAATTAGATTTCGTTGGTATGAGACTAAGAGAAGGTAAAAAACTTATAGTGAAAGGGGATGTAAGGGATTTAGCTGGATATGAAATGAAAGGCGGTAATCTACTAATTAAAGGTGAAGCTGGCAATAATTTGGGGAATTACATGGAAGATGGTTACATTGAATGTGAATCAGCGGAAGACTTAGTAGGTATTGAAATGAAAGATGGTACTATTAAGGTAAGAGGAAATGTTGGAAAACTTACTGGACATGATATGAAAAGTGGGGAAATATTGATAGAGGGATATGAAAGTATTTCCCCTAAATTCAATAATGGTAAAATAAAAACGAAAAATAATGACATAGAACCTAATTAGAGGTGTAAAATTGAGAGAATTAGAATTAAAAGGTTTTTATTGGCCTGATAGCATTGAAGAAGCCATATCTATTTTAAAAAAGAATAAAGATGAGAATATTGAAGTAATAGCAGGCGGTACAGAAATTAATATGAAGCACATTAATGTTGATTACTTAGTTGATATCACAGAACTGGGATTGAACTACATAAAAGAATCTGATGAATTTATTAAGATCGGATCTACCTCAAATATAAGGGAAATAGAGGAAAGCGAAATTATTCAACAAAAACCGTTTGAAACATTGCACGATGCTGCTTATAAGTGGACCGAGAACGTTAAACATCAATCCACTATTGGAGGAAATATTTGTGAAGCAATTCCTTCCTCTGATATGTCTGCACCACTAATAGCATTAAACTCAGAAGCCACAATCGTTGGTCCAAATGGTGAAAGAACCGTAAAAGTAGAAAATATTGCAAAAGGATTTAGACAAACCATCTTAAACGATGATGAAATACTCAAAGAATTTTTAATACCAAAATATGGGAAACACACCTACAGTAAATACAAGAGAATAGTCAGAACTGAACACGATATAACCCTCACAGGAGTAGGAATAAGGGTTGACATGGACGGTGAAACAATAGAAAACGCTAGTATTGGAGTACAATGCGCATGTGAAACCCCATTAAAAGTTACCAAAACAGAAAAAATACTTGAGAGTCGTAAGATAAATGAAAAAACTATTAAAGAAGCCATGTCCCAAATAGGAGAAGAATGTACACCTAGATCAAGTTTAAGAGCTTCAAAGGAGTATAGAAAACACTTAGAAAAAACATTACTCAAAAAATCTCTTAAAGAAATAAAGGAGGAAATATAATGACTGATGAGGTAACAATCAATTTCACAATTAATGGTGAAGAAAAAGAAATGGAGGTAGATCCAAGTAAAAAGCTCTTAGATTTTATAAGAGAAGATTTAGGACTAACAGGAACTAAATATGGATGCGGATCTGGCGATTGTGGAAACTGCACGATTCTAGTTAACGGAGAACCTAAAACAAGTTGCATAATGATAACTCCACAAATTGACGGAAAAGAAATTACAACAATAGAAGGCATAACAGAAAAAGATGAAACTCATCCAATTCAAGAAGCATTTATGGAAGCAGGAGCGATACAATGCGGATACTGTACACCAGCAATGGTTTTAACAACTAAATGGTTCCTTGAGAAGAATCCGAATCCAACACGAAAAGAAGCAAAAAAAGCGTTATCAGGAGTCCTTTGCAGATGTACAGGATACAAAAAAATAGTAGACGCAGTAATGTTAGCCTCAAAAAAAATAAATGAAGAGGAGGCCTAAAAATGGGTAAAAAACAAAATGAAAATCAAATTGTTGAAAATGAAAATATAATAAGAACCGATGCGGAACGTAAAGCAAAAGGTAAAGCATTATACGGATACGACTACGCCACCAAAGCCAAACAAAAATTTGGCGATAAATTACTACATATTAAATTCAAAACAAGTCCACATCCCCACGCAAAAATAAAGAAAATCGATAAAAAAGAAGCGGAGCAAATAGATGGCGTAGAAAAAATTTACACACATGAAAACGTTCCAGATATTAAATTCACTACAGCAGGTCAGACTTATCCAGAACCTTCCCCTTATGATACTAAAGTCCTGAATGAAGTTATGAGATTTGCAGGGGAACCAGCAGCAATGATAGTAGCAGAAACTCCTGAAATCGCTAATAAAGCTAAACAAAAGGTAAAAATTGAATATGAAAAGCTTGAAAGCGTTTTAAATCCGGAAAAAGCTCTAAAAAATGAAACTAAAATACATGAAGACGGAAACCTAGCTGACCATTTAGATGTAGAAGTAGGGGATACTGAAAAAGGTTTTGAAACCTCAGAGGTAGTTATAGAAGAGGAATTTGAAACCCAGCCTCAAAAACATGGCCATTTAGAACCTTTGGCATGTGTATCCCACATAAATGATAGGGGTAATCTGGTAGTTGAAACTTCTAACCAAGTTGTTTACCATATTAGAAGAATACTCTCCAGAATTCTTGACAGAAAACAAAACGATATTAGAGTTAGATCATGGGAGATAGGTGGTGGTTTCGGGGATAAACAAGAAATGAATATTGAACATTATACTGCATTTGTTACAGATGACCTAGGAAGACCATCAGTTCTAGTTTACGATAGAGAGGATCAGTTTATCAGATCCAGAAGAAGACATTCAGCAAAATTAAAGGTTAGATTGGGTTCTGATAAAGACGGTAATCTTAATGCAGTAAAAATCTATGCCTTATCTGATACGGGTGGCTACGGTTCACATGGAACTACGGTAACTATTAACATGGGGAGCATGACACTACCCTTATACGCCAAAAATTGTGAAAACCTCGGATTTGAAGCTGATGTTGTCTACACTAATAAACCTATATCAGGCGCATATAGAGGTTACGGAACTGTACAAGGAGGTTATGCCTTAGAACAAGCTATGGACATACTCTCAGAAGAATTAGAAATGGATCCTGTAGAACTACGACTTAAAAACGCAATAGAAGAAGGCCAAATTGATCCTGTTTCTAAAGTTCTTAGCGAAGGAGGGGAAGTAATTCCTAGAGAAATAAAGTCTTGTGGATTAAGTGAAACACTGGAAAGAGGTAAAGAACTATTTAACTGGGAGAATAAAGTGGAAATTGATGAACAGAATGAAGAAGATAAAAAACGCGGCTACGGAGTAGCATCAGCAATGAAAGGAAGTGGAGTAGCTGGTTTCGAATTAGGATCTTCATTCATAAAGTTAAATGAGGATGGTTCCGTCCTCATAACAATTGGAGCATCAGATATGGGACAAGGAGCAGAATCTGCAATGAGCCAAATTGCAGCCGAAACTATTGGATTGAACCTGGAGGATACTGAAATAGTTTCAGCAGACACAGGTAGAACCACGTTTGACATGGGCACCTATGCATCGAGCGTAACTTATGTAACTGGAAATGCTGTAGAAAAAGCTGCTAAAGACTTAAAAGAAAAAATATTAAAGGTTGCCAGTGAAATTTTAGATAAAAATAAGAACAATCTAAAAACAGGAGGCGGAAAAGTCTTTGTTAAAGAAAACCCCTCAGAAAACGTAACCATAGAAGAAGTAGCAATGGAAGCGGTTTATGGGGAAGAAAACAGAGATCAGCTTATTGGATTTGGAAAAGCTGAAGACTTCATAAGCCCCCCACCATTCACTACGCACTTTGTAGAAGTATTAGTAGATGAAGAAACTGGAGAAGTAGATATTGAAAGATACTTAACTTTAACCGACGTAGGAACCAATATAAACCCAAAAGAAGTCGAAGGACAAATAGAAGGTGGGACTGTTCAAGCCATAGGATATGCTATGACAGAAGAGATGGTATTCAACGAAAATGGTCAACTAAGAAACCCAACCTTCACAGATTACAAAATACCAACCTCAATGGACGTACCAGATATCGAAACAGAAATAATAGAAACCCACGAACCAACAGGACCCTATGGAGCCAAAAGCGTAGGAGAAATAGGTATAGTACCGCCAGCACCAGCATTAGCAAATGCTATAAAAGATGCTACTGGAAAAAGAATTAAAGACCTTCCCATGACTAAAGAAAAGTTAGCAAAAACATTTGGCCTATATGATTAGCAAAAAATCTATAAACCTTTTAATATCTCCTTAATTAATTTAATAATTTTCTTTTATTTCTCAAATTCTTTAAAATGCTGAAACTTTTAGATTAAAAAAAAACTAACTAATAATCAGAAAATTGAACTCAAAAAAAGACATTTATCTTACTCTTAATGTATTTTCACTAAATAATCAAATTTAATATTACTGGTGGTTGTTTGAAGAACTTACAAAAGTTAATGCGTTTAGTATCAGAAAAGGAAAAACTTAAGAGAGATAAATTAAAAGCCTCTAAAGGATTGATCAGATATGTACATGACCCTTTTCTATTAGGTACTAAAAAAAGAGGTAAATTGATTTTTACTAATAAGAAGTTGATTGTTGTACCTTACTCTTTTATTTGGGGATTCAAAGAATCTTCTGAAAAATGGCTTAAAATTTTTAGAAGAGATATTGATGATATGGAAGAAAGAAAAGACTGGATTACATTGAATTTTGGTAATCCAAGCAAAAATCTGAAAATAAGATATTCAAACGAAGGTAATCATACTTTAACTATCAAGGGAATAAAAGATGAGAGTATAGAGAAAATTAAAAATTGGAAAAAAACGGGAAAAATTTAATTACATATTAGTTAATCTTCTATTTCTTCTTCTTTTCTGATATCTTGAGTTAGTTCAGCGTAAAAAGTATCTTCATCCTCTTTCTCCGTTATTCTTGCGTAAACCATATCACCAATTTGATTGTCTACTGCATTAGTTACATATACAAAGGAGTCTCCGATCCTTGCAAATATCTTTCCATCTTTTTTACCGTTTAAGATCATTCTGTATTCTTCATTTTCTTCAATTGGTTTATGACCTATTAATCCGCCTTCTTCTTCTCCAAATACCATAACTATCAGATCTCCATTCTTGCTCCTTCAGGAATTTCTCTTTCGTATATATATTCTCTACCGTATCCAAACATTACTCCCATTCCTAAGAATACGACGAATGCTAAAATCCAACCGTGGAAGACGTAAGGCCATACTTGGGCTGGAGAAACTACTAGATCCTGAGTAAACCATTCGAATCTTCCTGGTAATTGTTCCATTGCTGCGAATCCTGCAAGTACTCCTCCTCCCCATGGGAATATATATCCCAATGCAGAAGTGTTTGCGTCTAAAAAGTTTGCTCTTCTGTATTCATGTAGATTGAATCTTTCTCCAACTTCTCTAACGAATGGTGATACTAGTATTTCTGCTGCTGTATTAATTGTAATTAATATGTTCGGTATTATTATCATAAGCCATATTGAGAACTCTGCTCTTTTTACTGTTGTTGCGAAATCCATAATTCTTTGTAGGAAGGCTTTTGCTCCTCCTCCAAGTTCGAATATGTGCATTGAAGCCATTAGCATTATTATTAATATAGCCATTGGGAAGTATCCTGTAATTCCACTTAGTAAGGCTCCACCGAATTCGCCAGTTGATGGATTGAACAGTATTACATCTGAGAAGTTCATTAGTCCAGCTGGAATTCCTATTATTATTGTTAATAATATTCCCCATGTTAATGCTTCTACTATGTGTCTTCCAGAAAGTGCTAGTCCCACTACCGTGAAGAATGGTATGAATAATATTAAACCTTGTGGGTTTGCTGTTTGTGATATAATGTTGGAAGCTTCTTCTGCTGCTAATCCTATGTCTGCTCCTCCTCCACCTACTATAAGGTAAAGTATGAAAGCCGGTACTGCAGCTATTATGGCATATTTGAATCTTGATCTTACTACTCCTCCGACATCTCCTTTCTGAGTTACTGCTGATACAATTGTTGTGTCCGAAACTGGTGCTAAATTATCTCCAAATGCTGCACCAGAGAGTATTGCTCCGAATAATATTACTGGATTTGCTCCTAAGACTAAGCCTGCTGGGAATACTAATAATGTGAAGGCTGTTGTTGTACCATATCCTGTTCCTATAGCTGTAGCTAGAATTGCTGCTAATAAGAATGTTAGCGCAGTGAATACTGATCCTGTTGCTCCAGAAACATCACCAAGCCATACGAGTCCATTAACGAATTGTCCTGCTTGTAGTACGCTGGAGAACATTCCTGCCCAGAACCAGCATACTATGGCTATTACTCCTATGGGTTGTGCCATTCCTTCGAATATAGAGTTGGCATATTCTGACCAATCTCCTTTGTACAGGAACATTCCTATTACTAAACCAATGATAGCTCCTAAAGCTAGACCTGGTGTGCTAGGGGTTTGGGTTGAAACTACGATAGCCCAAAGCACAAAGAATAATAGAGGTACTGCAGATACTAATTTCCCACCGTAAAATTCAAGTGTTTTACTTTCTTTTTCTTCTTCACCAGCCGTCATGCCAGCCACTTCTTTAGCGGCTTTTTCAGGCTGTTCATCATCTTCAGACAATAGATTCACCTTAAAGACTTAATAATATTTACCTTTAAATATTTTTCTGAAATTTTGAACTTCTTAAACTATCCATTTAGGACAAATATATTAAAGTTGAATTATTTATTGTTGAAGGGTTGTTATGAAAAATATTTTGGTAACCGGTGCGTCTGGTCAGATAGGATCCGAGTTAACGCCCAAACTTAGGGATGAAGATGGGATAAAAAATGTTGTAGCTAGTGATATTGAGGACTCCAATGTTTTAGATGAACCATTTGAGATTTTAGATGTCCTAAACAAAAATAATTTGATTGAAATCGTTGAAAGATATGATATTGACACTATTTTTCATTTAGCATCGATTTTATCTGCTAAAGGAGAGAAAAACCCTAATTTGGCTTATCAAGTGAACATTAATGGTCTTTATAATGTATTAGAAGTAACTAAGGAAAAAAATTTAGAAAAACTAATTGTGCCAAGTTCTATTGCTGTATTTGGACCTGAAACACCTGATGTTCCAACAGAAAAAACTATAACAAGGCCCAATACAATTTACGGTATTTCAAAAGTTTTCTTAGAACTAATGGCTAGTTATTACGATGAAAAATTTGACTTAGACATAAGAGGAGTAAGATTCCCTGGACTACTTAGTTATAAAACAAAACCTGGAGGAGGAACTACTGACTATGCAGTTGAAGTCTTCTACGAAGCAATAAAAGAAAAGAAATATGAATACTTTGTAAGGAGAGATACTAGATTACCTATGATGTATATGCCTGACGCAATAAAGGCATTAATTCAACTATCAAAAGCTGAAAAATCTAATCTAAGATACCATTGTGATTATAACGTGAATTCAATGTGTTTCAGAGCAGATGAATTAACAGAAGAAATTAAAAAACACATCCCTAATTTTGAAGCAGAATATAAACCTGATAACAGACAAAAGATAGCTGATTCATGGCCTTGTGAGTTAGATGACACTTCGGCTAGAAAAGATTGGAATTGGAGCCCAGAATTTGGACTGGAGGAAATGGTAGAAGATATGATAAAAAATCTAAGAGGAAAACTCTGATTCTGTATTAAAGAAAAATTTTCTAATCTTATATTACATTTAGGTCTTTTCCAATTTTTTCATAAGCTCGTAAAGCTCTATTTATATCATCTTCTGATAGTCCAGCATTTAATTGGTTTCTGATCCTTGCCTTTCCCCTCTCCACCATTGGATAAACTATTGCTAATCCAAAAATTCCTTCTTCGTAGAGTCTTTGTGAAAATTCCTTAGCTTTCTTACTGTCTCCTATCATTGCTGGTACTATTGGAGTCTCACTCATCCCAGTATCGAATCCAATTGATTCCATTTCCTTTTTAAAGTAATTTCTATTTTCCCAAAGCTTTTCTACTCTTTCTTTTTCATTTTCTACTATTTCTAAGGCTTTTATATTAGCTGCTGCTACTGCAGGGGGGAAAGCTGCACTCAATAACCAAGTTCTAGATGTGTTATAGGCAAAATTGATCGTATGTTCATTACCAGCTAACATTCCTCCGAAGCTACCAAATGCTTTTGAGAATGTTCCTACCTCAAAATCTATTTTATCTTCTAATCCAAATTCTGAAGCTATTCCATGACCTTCTCCTAAAACTCCTTCCCCATGTGCATCATCTACGTATGTCATCGCCCCATACTCATCTGCAAGCTTCTGAATTTCATCCATTTTTGCTATATCCCCGTCCATTGAGAATACTCCGTCCGTTAATATTATCTTTCTATTGTACTCATCCTGAGCTTTTTTTAACTTATTCTCTAAATCAGCCATATCAGAATGGTCGTATACTAACTTATCAGCTTCAGATAATCTTATCCCATCTATAATACTTCCATGATTTAATTCATCCGAAATAAAGACATCACCCTTTTCCAATAGTTGAGGAATTAATCCAGAATTAACGGCAAAACCGGTTTGATAAGCCAAACCTGCTTCCGTATCTTTAAATTCAGCAATTTTATCATGTAATTCTTCTTGAATTTCCATAAATCCAGCTATAGACCAATCAGATCCTGCACCAACACCAAAATCTTCAATAGCTTTTTTAGCAGAATTTTTAAGTCTAGAATCATTTGCCAAGTTTAAATAATTATTAGAAGCTAACATTATAGCCTCTTTACCTTCAACATTAACATGAGCTTTTGAAGGTGAATTTAACTTCTTCAAATCCCAAGTTTCTCCCCTTTCTTTCATCTCTAAATACTTCTCTTCCAAATAATGAGTTTTATCCTCAACCATAAACAAACACCTAAGAAACCCTAAACTTCTAAGAAAAATAAAGAAATTAAATAAGATAAAACTTGTGGCAAATGAAAAGAATTCATGAAAACTAACGTAAAACCAAAAATTTTAAATCTAAAAAATATCAATTAATATTGATTTCCATGAAAAAAGTAGGGTCTATTTCAAAGTTTTTTAAGAAACCTAATGTTGCTGCAATAGAACTTACAGACACTTTAGAAATTGGTGATAAAGTTAAGTTCCAAGGCGCTCATACTGATTTCACTCAAAAGATCGAATCTATGGAAATAGATCGAGAACCAGTTGAAAGAGCCGGAAAGGGACAATCAGTAGGGGTTAAGGTAAAAAAACGGGTTAGACCTACTGATGAAGTATATAAAATAGAAAATGAAGATTAATCTTCTCTTAACTTTTTTACAACTTTTATATTTTCCTTATGACCTTTATTCTTTTCTTCAGGAGTTTCCAAAACAAAAGGCTTATCTTTAATAAGATCATGATTAATTATTCTTCTCATTCCTTCCTCACCAATCTTTCCCTCTCCTATATGTTCATGTCTATCCCTATTAGATCCTAAACCATACTTAGAATCATTTAAGTGAATCATCTTCAATTCATCCAACCCTATTATCTCATCAAACTCCTCTAAAACATTATCTAATCCATCTTGAGACTTAAAATCATAACCAGCGGAAAACGCATGACATGTATCAATAGTCACACCAGTCTTAATATTTGAACCATCCATAATACGCTTTAATTGCTCAAAAGTATAACCTATAGTAGTTCCTTTTCCTGCAGTATTCTCCAAAAGAATCTCAACCGAAGGCTCAAGCTCCTCATTCAAATCATTAAGAGATTTAATAATTTTCTCAATCCCATTATCTTCACCGAACCCAGTATGAGTTCCAGGATGAATATTAATATATTCAATCCCTAAAGCTTCCGCAGTTTTAATCTCCTTCCTCATCGCATCCATAGACTTCTTATAAAGCCCATCCTTAGGAGTAGCCAAATTCGGCAAATAAGCCTCATGAATAACAATAGGCCTAACATCATCATTATAATTATCTCGAAACCTCTCACTTTCCTCCTCAGATGGAACAGAAAACTTCCAACCCCTCGGACTATGAGAAAAAATTTGACCACAATTACCTCCTAAATCCTTCACCCTATTTATCGACTTATAAATACCACCGGAAATAGACACATGAGCTCCAACCTTAAGCATTTTAACACAACAAATTACCCTCTATCAACACAAAAACCAAATAATATAATAAATCAAAAACTGAAAGATCCAAAAAGTAGAAAATTAAACTTAACTACTACTTCCAATTTTATATTTTTTCAAAGTCAGATTTAGGTGCTCCACAAACAGGGCAAACCCAATCTTCAGGTAGTTCATCGAATGACGTGCCTGGATCAATTCCGCCTTGAGGATCTCCTTCCTCAGGATCATATATGTATCCGCAAACTGTACATCTGTACTTATCCATAAATTTTACCTCCTAATTCCTAAAAGACGCCTTATGTTATTTCAAATATTACTTAACGCGCCTTTAACTTTTAATAAATCTTTTTATTTAATCCTTTCGATCAACGAACTTACCCCTTCCACCACACATCCGATCCCAAAAAGAGAAAACTGAAAAAATAACCGAAAATTCGACACGATGATAATGCCAAATTCTTACCTTTGTGGTTGGTTAAAGATCAGAAAGGTGAGAATGGTGGAAACCTCTTCACTCCAAAAGAGGAGGATGCCACCACAAACTTAGAACTTCAATTAGAAACTCACATCCAAAAATATTATATTGATATCAAAAATTCACAGAGGTAACTACCGAGTAACAGGTTTAACTCATTATGGGGAAGTTCTCTTCCTCTCGAACCTAAGTGAGTAAGGTAGGGGAGAAAGTCACTTCAAAACTGTTTTATGTAAAAAATCTAATTTATATTGGTGATCTAATGATTGCATTCATTTTGCTTGTAACTGGTGCTGGAGATGAACAAAACATAATGGATGATCTTAGGAAGAAAGATCAAGTTATTGAAGCTGGAGAAGTTTACGGAGAGTACGATATTGTTGTTAAGGTCGAGATTGATTCAATGAGAGAACTTGATAGATTTGTCACCGAACAAATCAGAAAGCTTCCTCAGATCCAAATGACATCAACTTTGATTTCAATGGCTAAAGACCTGTAAATTAATCCTTATTATTTTTTAACTTATAACCGAGAAGTCCCTTTCCTTAATCTTTGATTTTAGTTAGTGGGTTGAATCGGAATACTTTAAGGTCTTAGTACCCTTATGTTAGTTAGTAAGCAGGGCGCGGCTGAATTCACGGTTGTGGACACTGAGAACCTCTACTCAAATCTAATAGTAGTTCCCATCATCCTCTTTGATGATGTTTGTTGGTAAAGTCTAGTGGAAGAAGCAAGAACCTCTCAAAAAGCTTCCGGAGAATACCGATCCGAGTGAGATCTATGACGATGGTAACTTGAAGAGAAGTTGCTCTGGAAGCCCC
>CAYNOZ010000018.1:0-23903 GCA_964398955.1 uncultured Thermococci archaeon
GGTAACCTTTAAAAACGGTCGGAAGCCTCTCCGTTTACGGAGAGGAGGATGTCACAAAAGGATAACTTAATTAATAGTTGCAGTGAATTTTTTCTAATCTTTTTAAATTACGTTCTTAAGGTGAATTTTTTTATATTTGGTCATCAATAAGGGGTCTAGGTTAAATTAAATTTTGGTTTAGGTTTTTGTTGGGAGTTTAATGGTTGGGTAGGATATTATGTCTAGAAGATGTGTTTTAGTTCGTTACGGAGAGATAGGAACTAAATCTCGTATTACTTTCCGTAATTTTATAAAAAAATTGCTTAAAAATATTGAAGAATCCTTAAATGTTAATAATATTTCTTATGATAGAATAGTTAATCCAAAGGGTCGTATTATTATATATACGAAAAATTTAGATTCTTCTATAAATGCTATAAAGAGAGTTTTTGGTGTTCAATCTTTATCTTCAGCCATTAAAACTGATATTGATCTTAAGGAAATAAGTGAATCAGCTCTAAACTTGTTTAATGATTTGGCAGATTCAGGTTCTAAATTTAGAGTTTCTACTCAGAGATTGTCCAAAGGTTTAGAAATGGATTCAATGGAAATTTCTAGAAAAGTAGGTTCTTACATACTCGATAATGGCATTGGAGATCCTAAAGTAGATTTAGAGGATTATGACATAGAAATTAATATTGAAATATTTAATGATAAAGCCTTTATTTTTTCAAAAAATATTGAGGGTTATGGAGGATTACCTATAGGTTCTCAAGGAGAGGTAATTGCCCTTATCTCAGGTAAAAATTCAGCTTTAGCAGCATGGTTAATGATGAAAAGAGGTTGTAAGGTTCATCCAGTAAATTTTGAAACAGATGTTTTTTCAGATGGAGTAGAGGATTTGATGGGGGTCCTGGACAAATTCTCTTATGGATCAGAATTTGATCCAGAGTATATATCTTTCAATAAAGAGAAGGAAGATGTGAATCTGTTAATTAAAGAATTCAAACGTGAAACCTTTTATAAACCTCTTATTCAGATGAAAATGGTTCAAAAAGGAGATGAATTAGTTGAAAAAAGAAATTCAATCGGTATGGTGATGGGAAACACCTTAGAATCTGAGAAAGACTTAAAAATTATTAGAATGAATAATAAGGTTAGTGATTCACCAATATTCTATCCAATTATCTCAGGAAACAAGAAAATACTAAGTAAAAATGAAGTGGAAGATTTATTTATCTAATCATCATCAATTATCTCCATAAAATTTCTTGTCAATCTAGCTGTAAAACCCCATATAGTATAACCTTCGTATTCGTAAAAGTAAATAGGATATTCGCCCTCTCTCCAACTGTAGTTCTTACCATTTGGGATTAAATGATATGGGAAATCGTCTTCAAGAATTATTTCAAACTTCTTTTTGTATATATCCGGTTCTTCTTCGTTAAAAAAAGATAAAGGTACCTTAATCACTTCTTGTACTTCTTCTTCATTAAAATTTATATATTTTAGATCTTTAATGTCTAAGAATCCTGCGTATGAATAAATTAGAACATTATATGGTGAAATCAAGTAGTCAAGATCACCGATAATTTTAATTTTGCCTTTAGGAATTCTTAACTCTTCCATTGTTTCTCTTAACGCAGCTTCTTTTGGTGTTTCTCCATCTTCAATCTTCCCTCCTGGGAACGAGATCTCCCCAGGTTGTGTGCCAAGGTCCTCAGATCTCATTTCGAACAAAAGATTAAGTTGATCATCAATTTTGATAACAGGGATTAAAACTGAATATGTTTCTTTTATTCCTAAGGGCTTTTTATCTCGATACTTAATTTTGCTTTTTATCTTTTCGAGATCCATTGAAACACCTTTTGGGATAGAAGAGCGTATTTAGAATTGTTTATAAAATAAAGAACGGACAACGGTGTCCTGGAGTTCCCGTCTGACGACAGTACAACCCAGATCGCTGGCGGGCTTATCTTCCGTGTTCGGGATGGGTACGGGAGTGGCCCCACCGCTCTGACCGTTGTCCAACATTGATAAATAATCAACCACTTATAAATGTTATGGATCAGTTGATGTAAATCAAAATCAAAGGCTTTTCAATTATTGTGAGTGATGGGTTTCTAATTTTGATGGGGTTCTTAATTTTTTCAAGTTGCGATCGAAATCCTTAATAAAAGGGGAACTATTACCAAACAGGGGATAAAGATGCCTGAAGAACCTTTGAATCTTATTCATAATAACTTGGATAAAGAAATAAAGATCATATTAAAAGATAAGAGAGAAATACAAGGAACCCTTAGGGGTTATGATAAGAATTTTGATATCACTATTGAGGATGCTCAGCTTTTAGAGGATGATCAAGTTCTTAGAACATTTGGTAAAGCTGTTGTTAGAAGGAATAATATTTTAATGATTAGACCAACTGAAGAAGATATTTAATTTGTTTTTAGTTTAGTTCAAAGATTAAGATCTTCTTGAGATTTAAATTTGGTTGTCTATGATCATTATTATTTATATATTTTAAATTTTTTTTATGGTTCAAGTTAAGGATCTTTAATTGTCAGAATGTAATAATTTAAGTGTTAATCCTTTAATATTGTATTTTTGTCTGTTTTGTTGGGTTTTCATTATAATAAAGAAAAATAAAGAAAATTAGGGTTAAGATTTTCTAATCTTCATAGTAAATAGTTCTTATGGGGAAGGGTATGTTTATACCGTTTTCATCGTATTTTTCTTTTATTTTTTGGGTTATTTCTGAAGTCGATTGCTTAAGGTTAGCCATCTCTGGTTGGGTCCATCCTCGTAGCTTTAGGTTTACTGATGATCCTCCTAATTCGTCTACTAGTACCTGTGGTTTTGGTTCTTCTTTAATTAGTTCTGATTCTCTTAGTGATTCTTTTGCTAGTTTTTTGGCTTTTTTTATGTTTTCTTCGTATCCTATTCCTACTACTACTTCGAATCTTCTTTCATTGTAGGCTGTATTATTTATTACTATGTTATTGTATAAATTTGAGTTAGGTATTATTGCTTTTCTGCCATCGTATGTTTTTATTTGGGTTGCTCTAATATTTATATCTTTTATGGTTCCCTTTTCTCCGTCTGCTTCGATTTGATCGCCTATTTTGAATGGTCTTGTTATTAATATTAGGAGTCCTGAGATAAAATTCGCTATTAAGTCTTGAAGGGCAAATGCTATACCTAACCCTAGTAAACCTAGTAAAGCTCCTAATGCGGTGATTGAAACTCCTAAAATTCCTAAAACTATTATTAATAGTATAGGATAAATTATGTATGATAAAACTTTTTTAGAAACTTTAACATCGTGTGCATCCCCTCCTTTATTCTTTATTGATTTTTCTAAAATCCTGTTAAGAATTAAAATTTTAATTAAAATCCCTATAATTGCGATTAAAATTGCTAATCCGATAGTGAATGGATCTATTGTGTAAACGGAACCAGCGACCCTGAGGTTAAATGAAATACTTACCACCTTCATCTTTTTATAATTAGATTTTCATAAATTTTTCGCAGCAAAAGATCAATTTGATTTTGATGATCAATTTTTATCCTTCTTTTTCTAAAATTGGGTCGTATTTCTTGAAATAGTGTCATAAACATTAGTAGTATGTCTGATTTAAAGGATCTACAATTGTAAAATTTTAAATGCTGTAATTTGACTTTAAAATTGTTTTATTAATATTATCAGTCTCTGAAATAATTTTAAAAGATTTTTATACGATTTGATTTTGATATCTTAACTCATTACCAAAAGATTTATATATGATCAAAGAAATTTCAATTCTGGAGTTAATCGAAGCGGGGTAGGGCAGTCAGGAGTGCCCGTCGGGCCCATAACCCGGAGGTCGGTGGTTCAAATCCATCCCCCGCTACCATTTTAACTAAAAATTGTCTTTTCTGAGTTTTGGTTTTGATACAGGTGCCTTTAATGTCTTTTAAGGATGCAGATTTACAGGATGAGCTAATGAATGATATTAAAGATTCAATTGATTTTAGTAATGTTGATAGATTGTTTATATGTGGTTTAGGAAATGAAATTCGTGGAGATGATGCTCTGGGTCCATATATTTTGAAAAATTTAATTGAAAAGTTCAAAAATAATGGCGGTACTGAATTAGATATAAAAGGACGGAATGCGGTGAAGTATGTAACTAAAGATGATTCGAATGTATATTTTTTAAAATGTGGAGATAAGCCAGAAACGTTTATAAGTTCGATAGCGGAGGAGAGGCCAGATGCGCTAATAATTATCGATGCTACTAAATTTAATGCGAAACCAGGTGACCTGGTTGTTGAAAGCCCGAAAAAGGTAGACAAGGTAACTATGACTACTCATAGAATTCCTCTGCATATATTAGTGAATTTGATAGAGAAGGAATGTGAAGAACAATTGAATTCGGTTTTAATTGGTGTTGAACCAGAATCAAATTACTTAGGAGATGAATTGTCTCCAAGTGTTAAACAAACATCTGATTATTTAATATCGAAGTTAAGTGATATGATTTTAAGGTGGTAATTTGGAAGAAGAAGATCTATGGGATGTTTTATTGAAAAGAGGATTTTTATGGCAAAGTTATGAGATATATGGAGGTTCAGCAGGTTTTTATGATTATGGACCTCTTGGAGCGGTAATTAAGAGAAAAATTGAGGATGAAATTAGAGATTGGTTCAGGAAGGAAGGATTCCACGAAATAGAAACTCCTACTATTGGGACTTATGATGTTTTCAAGGCTTCTGGGCATGTTGATAGTTTTTTAGATCCGATGGCCGAATGTAAAGATTGTGGTAAGAGGTTTAGAGCTGATCATTTGGTTGAAGATGAGATAGGTGAAATAGCTGAAGGTTACAGTAATGAAGAATTAACTGAGGAATTGAGGTCTAATAATATTAGTTGCCCAGAATGTGAAGGAGAATTAACAGATGTTTGGAGCTTTAACTTAATGTTTGAAACATCAATAGGACCTTTTGAGGGAAATAAAGGATTTTTAAGGCCTGAAACTGCTCAAGGTATTTTTACAAGCTTTAAAAGATTAAAGAGCTTTGCCAGAGAAAAATTACCATTCGGAATTTTTCAGGTGGGGAAAGCATATAGAAACGAAATATCACCAAGAAACAAAGTAGTAAGACTAAGAGAATTCACACAAGCAGAAGCTGAAATTTTCTACGATCCTGATCAGCAAGAGTATAAAGATTATAAAGAAATCAAAGAAAAGGAAATAAGATTAATATCGAGCAAAATGCAAGAAAATAATGAAGAACCTATTGATATAAAAGTAAAAGAAGCCTTAGATAAAAATATCTTCAAAACCGAAATGCAAGCATATTACCTCTACAAAGGGTTCAAAATACTTCTGGATTTAGGAATACCATACGAAAGATTAAGGTTAAGACAGCAACTTGGAGATGAAAGAGCCCACTACTCAAGCGATACCTGGGATCTTGAAGCTTGGAGTGATGAATTTGGATGGATAGAATGTGCTGGAACTGCACTAAGAACAGACTATGATCTTTCAAAACATCAAAAAAAGTCTGGCGAGAACATGGAAGTCTTAAAAAATTACGAAGAGCCTAAAAAAGTTAAAGAAACCTCAATATCTGTGGACATGAGCAAAATTGGGCCCAAAGCCGGGGAAAAATCCAAGATCATAAAAGAGAAAGTTCAAGAAAAAGGAAAAGAAGTTAAGAAGGAGATTCAAGAACAAGGAAGTATCGTGATAGAGGGATTTGAACTTACTAATGAAGATATAATAGTTGAAGAAAAAGAAAAAGAGATTCATGGGGAAAACATTATTCCATACGTATTAGAACCTAGCTTTGGTGTTGATAGACCCTTATATGTTCTAATTGAAAGTTCTTTTAATAGAATTGAAGAAGAAGAAGATGATTACAGAAACATATTCACCTTTAAAAACGAAATGGCCCCCATCGAAGTAGCAGTATTCCCATTAATATCTAAAGATGAATATGTAAATAGGGCAAAAGAAATAACTGAAACACTAAGGGATCAAGGATATATAACAGAATACGATGATTCAGGAAGTATTGGCAGAAGATATGCAAGAATGGATGAGATAGGAACTCCTTACTGCATAACAGTGGATTCCGATACCCCAGAGGACAATTCGGTGACAGTAAGAGACAGAGATACAAAGGAACAAGAAAGAGTCAGTATAGATAACCTCGTGAATTACTTAGATAATAAATTTTAATCTTTTCTTTCTCCAAATATTGCTCTTCCTACTCTTATCATATTGCTGCCTTCCTCAACTGCTACTTTATAGGAGTTAGTCATCCCCATAGAAAGTATTTCCATTTCAAATGATTCTTCTCTTAATTTTTCATAATAGTCTTTCATTTGTTTAAAGTAAGGTCTCGAATCTTCTGGATCTTCTGAGTAAGGCTCCATCGTCATGAGTCCTTCGAGTTCCAGATGTTTCATTTCTGATATACTTTCTGATAATTCCTTAATTTGGTTGTAATTTGGTTCTATTCCGTATTTTGATTCTTCTTTTCCTATATTTACTTGAATTAGGACTTGAATTGTTTTTCTTCCTCTTTTATTAATCATTTCTTCTCTACCAGCTCTTTTATTCACATGTTTTGCTCTATATTCAGATTCTATAGTTTGTATGCTATCAAAGATTGGTAAGGCCTTGTTTATTTTATTTTTTTGTAGATGCCCTATCATGTGCCAATTAACTTTTTCAGCCTTTTCTCCAAGGATTTTCTTTTTTTTCTGGGCTTCTTGAACGTAATTTTCTCCAAAATGCTTTACTCCAGCATTTATAGCTTTTTCTACTTCTTCAGAAGTTCTAGTTTTGGTAGCTGCCACTATTGAAACTTCTTCAGGAACTGTCTTTCTAATTTCTTTAAAATTTCCCTCTATATCCATTTTTTACCACCTTTTAATCAAATTTAACTTTACAAGAATTCAATATTGTTTAATTTATGCTTTCTATTAGATTTTATATGTTTATTAGTTATTTTTGTTTGAACTAGGTTTTTTTGAACTTAATTTGAGATTTTTTGATACCCTTCTAATAATAAGGGATTAATTAGAGAGATGAGGGATTTGTATTAGGATTGCCTTTGTGAGATTTCTTAAGTTCGATAATTTTAAATATTGCCGTTCTGATCTCCTAATGATCATTATGCTATTTGAAAGTATGGATTTTAGTCATTACGGATGTTTTTATTTAAATGAGTTTTCTAGTTTTCGAAATAATTTGTATAGAGATATTAATATTATTAATATTATAATTAACTATTTTTAGAGAGTTGCTTTTCAGGTGGCTCTTGGATTAATGTTTTTTTAGTATAATTTAATTTTCCGTTTTTTGATGGTTTATACCAAATGTTTATTTAAAATGTCCACATAATCTTAAATTAATTGTGATCACTTGGAGGTAGAAAATGTCGAGATATAATGCTCATGATTTAGAGGATGAGATTGAAGATTTTTGGAATAATAATGATATTTATGAGAAGGCTAAGGAAGTTAGGGAGGGTAATGAGAAACATTACTTTTTGGATGGTCCTCCATATGTAACTGGCGCCATACATCTTGGTACTGCTTGGAATAAGATTCTTAAGGATACTTATTTAAGATATAAAAGAATGCAGGGTTATGATGTAAGAAGTCAACCTGGTTTTGACATGCATGGTTTACCAATTGAAGTAAAAGTGGAAAAATCCTTAGATCTTGATAGTAAAAGAGAAATAGAGGAAATTGGAGTCGATAACTTTATAGAGAAGTGTAAGAACTTTGCTAAAGAAAATCTAGATAAGATGAGAGATCAGTTTAAAATGTTAGGGGTTTGGATGGATTGGGACGATCCCTACATGACAATCAAAAACGATTACCTAAGATCTGCTTGGTGGACAGTAAAAAGAGCATGGGATAAAGATCTCTTAGAAAAAGAAAAAAGATCAATAAGGTGGTGTCCTAGATGTCAAACTGCATTAGCCAAGCACGAAGTACGTGGTGAATATGAGAATGTAGAAGATCCCTCAATATATGTTAAAATGCAGTTGAAAGATAAAGAGGATGAGTATGTATTGATATGGACTACAACCCCTTGGACAATACCTGCTAATATTGCAGTAGCTGTTGATTCTGGTTTTGATTACGCAAGAGTTAAAGTAGAGTCAGAGGATGAGATTCTTATAATGGCAGATGATTTAGTTGATGACTTAATGGATAAACTAAATATTAAAGATTATGAAGTAATAGAAGTAGTGAAAGGACATGAATTACAAGGGTTGAAGTATGAGCATCCTCTTAAAGAACATTACTTTAATGAAGATATTATTAATAATGAAAAAACTCACTCTATTGTCTTAACAGATTTCGTAACTCTGGATGAAGGTACTGGATGTGTTCATATGGCGCCAGGGCACGGTGAGGAAGACTATGAAGCAGGTAAAGAACTTGGTCTTCCTATTTATTGTCCTGTTGATCAGGAAGGTAAATATACTGAAGGATTATGGGAAGGTACTGACGTAAAAGAAGCTGATGAAGATGTTATGAAAGAATTAAGAAATAGAGGAAACCTCATTTATGATGAAACAATCAGACACGAATATCCGCACTGTTGGAGATGTGATACACCATTAATCTTCAGAGCAGAAGATCAATGGTTCTTGAAGGTGTCTAAAGTAAAAGATCAAATACTTGAAAAGAATTCTGAGGATGTTGAATGGTTGCCGGAATGGGCTGGTGAAAGATACGAAAATGGTGTTAAAACTAGTGAAGATTGGTGTCTATCTAGGCAAAGATACTGGGGAATCCCGATGCCTATATGGGAATGTGATGAGTGTGGAAATAGAAAGGTCATAGGTGATGTAAAAGAACTAGACATAGATCCTGAAGTAGATGACTTGCATCGACCCCATGTCGATGAAGCCACAATTGAATGTGAGGAATGTGGAGGAACGATGGAGAGAATTCCTGATGTAATTGATGTATGGTTTGATTCTGGAATAGCATCTTGGGCTTCTATTGGCTACCCGATGAAAAAGGACGAATTTGAAGAAATTTGGCCAGCAGATTTCATTGTAGAAGGTCACGATCAGGTATCTAAGTGGTTTTATTCACAACAAGTAGCTAGTATACTAGCATTTGACGAAGAACCTTATAAAAAGGTTGCTATGCATGGATTTACATTGGATCCTGAAGGAGACAAGATGTCTAAATCTGTGGGTAATATAATAGCTCCAGAAGAAGTAATAGAGAAATATGGAAGAGACATATTAAGATTTTATATAATGAGCGCTACGGTTCCTTGGAGAGATCTAACTTTCAGTTGGGATGAAGTAAAAAATGTCCAAAAAATGATGAATACATTATGGAACGTATTCACTTTAACCAAAACTTACATGGACTTAGATGATTTTAATCCAGAAAAAGAAGATATTGATTATTTGGATGAAGACAAATGGATTCTTTCAAGAGTTGATACTACTAAGAAAAGAATAGAAGAAGAATTCGAAACATTCAGATTAAACAGGGGTTTAAAGGAACTTGAAAGCTTTATAATGGATGATCTTAGCAGATGGTATGTTAAGCTGATAAGAAAGAGGTTATGGATAGAAGAAGATGATCCTAAGAAAACAGCTGCATTTCAGACACTTTACGAGGTACTGAAAAACTTATTAACTATTATGGCTCCATTTACTCCCTATGTAACAGAGAAAATATATAGAGACCTTATAAAAACAGAAAAACTACCTGAAAGCGTACATATGTTGAATTGGCCGGATTTAGATTACGAAGACCAAAAACTAGAAAGTCAAATGAGCAAATTAAGAGAAGTAGTAGAAGCAGGATTTGATGCAAGACAAAAAGCTGAAATAAATCTTAGATGGCCAGTAAAACAAATTTACATAGAAACAGAGGATAAAACTACAAAAAGGGCAGTTCAAAACCTTGAAAATATACTAACCGATCGAATGAATGTAAAGGGAGTGAAATTAGAGGAAGTGGAAAGAGAAATAGTTGCAGAACCTGTTTATTCCGAATTGGGGCCTGATTTCAGAGACGATGCAAACCAAGTAGGAAAATTGATTGAAAATGCTGATCCTCAGGATCTTCATGAATCCATTGAATTAAAAGGAATACATGAGATCAATGGATATGAAATCGAGGAAAGACATGTTAATTTCAATGAAAAACCACCAGAAGAATTTTCGATGTCTGAGTTTACAGAAGGCATAGTTTTCGTTGATAAAAGACAGGATAGAGAAATCAAATCCGAAGGTTTAGCACAAGAAGTTGTAAGAAGAGTTCAAGAAATGAGAAAAGACTTAGATTTAGATCTGGAAGAGAGAATCGAAATAGAAATAGATATAGATATAGAAGAAAAAGAACTAGTCCAGGAAAAGACCGATTACATAAAGAAAGAAACAAGAGCTGATTCCTTAGAGTTTATAGAATCACCATCTGGTTATAATAAAGATTGGGATAAGATAAATGCTAAAATTGGGATTAAAGAAGTTTAATATCTTTTTAAATTTCTTCATCTTTTAATTCTTTTGACTCTATTATCGAATATTTGTCAAAAATAATTTCTAATAACGATATTTTCTAATAGATACAGTTAGATTTATGTATAATTTTTATTTTAAAAACTTTTATTATATAAAGAAACTGCTAAAAAATTCAGATTTACACAAAAGTTTTATATATTATCTCTTTTGTGTAGGGTAAGGTGGAGTTCCTGTAAACAGTTTCTAATTGATCCGAAATATAGAATTTTTAGGTGAGAAATGTATTAATAAATGTTTTTTGAAGGTTAAAGGAGTTTTACTGGGTATGGGTATTGATTTTAAGGTTTTAAACAAAGGGAACTGTAAAAAAAAAATAAGATATATTCAAATTCTATATATGGATTAAATATTTATTTTAAAGGTGCTTAAAGATGGAAGAAACACGTTTCTCTCAAGATAGGATAGATGAAATTTTGGATGAACATCCGAAAAAGCCTAGATCATTGATTCCATTATTACAATCTTCGCAAGAGGAATTTGGTTATTTACCCCGAGTGGTAGTAAGGGAAATTGCAGATTATTTAGATATGACTGAAACCCAGGTATACGGTGTTGCGACTTTTTATTCTCAGTTTAGATTTGAACCACTTGGTGATCATGTTATAAGAACTTGTCATGGAACTGCTTGCCATGTAAAAGGGGCTGAAGGGATTACAGAAGCTATTGAACAAGAGTTAGGGATTGAAACAGGAGAAACAACTGAAGATGGAAAATTTACTTTAGAAAGAGTAGCATGTCTAGGATGCTGCAGTTTAGCTCCTGTAATAATGATAGATGATGAGGTTTATGGAAATTTAACTCGAGAAAAGGCAAAAAATGTTTTAAAAAAAGTTAGAGATGAGGAGAAATAATGTCTGATAAGACTATTACAGTTGGTTTAGCTTCTTGTGGAATTGCAGCAGGTGCCAAGGATATTTATAAAGAGCTTCAGGACCAAATTTCTGATAAAGACGTGGATGTTGAAATGAAAAAGGTAGGCTGCGTTGGGATGTGCCATAACGAGCCTATTGTAGAAGTATTTGAAGATGAAAAAAGATTCACGTACGGAGATCTTGAAGTTAAAGATGTAAAAGGTCTGGTAGAAGATCACATTATTAACGATGTTCCTTATGAAGAAAAATTAATAGACGCCCCTGAAGATTACGATTACTTTGATAATCAAAAAAAGATAGTGTTAAGAAATAGTGGCGTTATAGATCCGGAAAGCATTGAAGAATATATCGAACGAGATGGGTATAAAGCTCTTAAAAAAGCTTTAGAAATGAATAGAAACGAGATAATTTCAGAAATTAAAGAAAGTAATCTTAGAGGTAGGGGAGGGGCAGGTTTCCCAACAGGAGTAAAATGGGAATTTGCAAAAAAAGAGGATTCAGATAAAAAATATATAGTATGTAATGCTGATGAAGGAGATCCAGGAGCATTTATGGATAGATCGGTTCTTGAAGGAGATCCACATGCCGTATTAGAAGGAATGTTAATTGGTGCGTACACAATAGGAGCCGATGAAGGCTATATATATGTTAGAGAAGAGTATCCAGTAGCAGTTAGAAGATTAAAATTAGCTATAGAGCAGGCCAAGGAAAAGGGATTTTTGGGAGAGAATATATTAGGAAAAGAGTTTTCATTCGATATCAAAATAAGCAAAGGAGCAGGAGCATTCGTATGCGGAGAAGAAACTGCTTTAATGAATTCAATTGAAGGAAAAAGAGGAATGCCATCTCCAAGACCTCCTTTCCCAGCTCAAGAAGGATTGTTTGGAAAACCAACCAATATCAATAACGTAGAAACCTGGGCCAACATTCCATGGATACTTAGAAATGGGGCTGAAGAATTTGCCAAATATGGAACCGAAGAAAGTGGAGGAACCAAAGTATTCGCATTAGCTGGAAAAGTTAAAAGAGGAGGACTAGTAGAAGTACCAATAGGAACAACATTAAGAGAAGTAATATTTGATATTGGCGGAGGAATTGAAGAAGATAAAGATTTTAAAGCAGTCCAACTTGGAGGCCCCTCAGGTGGATTCTTACCGTCAGAACACTTAGACACTCCAGTAGACTATGAAACCCTTACCGAAGCTGGAGCAATAATGGGTTCAGGGGGTATGATTGTCCTGGACGAAAATGACTGTATGGTAAATGTAGCAGACTTTTTCCTAGATTTTGCTCAAGAGGAATCTTGTGGGAAATGTACCTTCTGTAGAGTTGGTACAAAAAGAATGCTTGAAATATTAGAACGTATTTCAGATGGAAAAGGAGAAATGAAAGATTTAGATAAGCTTAAAGAATTAGCAACCCAAATTAAGAACAATTCACTATGTGGACTCGGTCAAACAGCACCAAATCCTATTTTAACAACTTTAAGGTACTTCGAAGACGAATACAGAGAACATATTGAGGAAGAAAAATGCAGAGCCGGAGTATGTAGATCATTAATTACCTTCACGATCAATGATGACTGCATAGGATGTACAAAGTGTGCACAAGAATGTCCTGTAGATGCGATAGAAGGAAAACCAAATGAAATGCATAAAGTAATACAAGAAGATTGTATAAAATGTGGAACATGTGAAGAAGTTTGCCCGGTTGACGCAGTAGAGGTGAAATAATGTCTGAAAAATCTTCTATTAAAATAAATGGAGAAGAGTACGAAGTAGATCCTTCTCAAACAATCTTAGAAGCATGTAGAGAGAACGGTATATTCATTCCAACACTATGTGAAGTTGAAGAAATTAAAGAACCTTTTGGAGGATGTAGGGTTTGTTTAACAGAAGTTAAAACCGATCAAGGAAAATCAGTAACAACATCTTGTGATACTCCGGTTCAAGATGGCATGGAAGTGAGAACTAATACAGAAGAAGTTCAGAAAGGAAGGAAAATGGCTTTAGAATTATTACTTTCTGAACACGTTGGTGATTGTGTCGCGCCATGTTCTATAGAATGTCCAGCAAGTCTTGATGTTCAAGGTTATCTAGCTCATATAGCAAATGGAAGACCCATAGAAGCTGTCAAATTAATTAAGGAAAAAACCCCTTTAGCAGCCTCTTTAGGCAGAGCCTGCTTTGCACCATGTGAAGATGAATGCAGAAGACAATTAGTAGAAGAACCAATAGCAATAAGACAAATGAAACAATACGCTGCTGAGAAAGATTTAAAGGATCCTTGGACTCCTGAAATACCGGAAGAAACAGATAAAAGCATTGGTATAGTTGGAGGAGGACCAGCTGGTCTCACTGCAGCATATTTCCTAAGGTTAGAAGGACATTCAGTAAAGATCTATGATGCAATGCCAGAGCTAGGAGGGATGATGAGATACGGAATACCTAATTATAGATTGCCTAATGACATTCTAAGACAAGAAATAAATTGGATATTAGATTTAGGGATAGAAAAAGAAAACAATACTAAAATTGGTGAGGATATACCCTTAGAAGAAATTAGAAGTAATCATGATGCTGTACTAATGGCTACAGGAGCTTGGGAAAGCTGGATAGTTCCTGTAGATGGAAAAGATCTGCCAGAAGTTGATGGAGGAACAGATTTCCTAGTAGATTACCATATGGGGGAAGACGTTGAACTTGGTGAAGAAGTTGTAGTAGTAGGATGTGGAGGATGTGCAATGGACACAGCTAGAGTTGCTAAGAGACTCGGAAGTAATGTAACAATAGTATATAGAAGAACAGAAGAACAAGCTCCGGCTCCACAAGATGAATTAGAAGAAGCAAAAGAAGAAGGGATAGAATTCAAATTCCTTTTAAATCCAGAGGAAATACTGGGAGAAGATCATGTTGAAGGAGTAAAATGTGCAAAAATGGAGTTAGGAGAGCCTGATGAATCTGGAAGACCAAAGCCAGTCAAAATAGAAGGAGAATACGAAGAAATCGAATGTGATAATGTACTATTTGCCATAGGAGAATCACCTGAAACTGACCTATTAGAAGATCAAGGAATTGAAATTGAAAATCATACAATTAAAGACCATGGAAAATTCCAAACTAATTATGAAGATGTTTTCTCAGCAGGCGATAGCTTTATCGGCCCTTCATCTATAGCTGAGAGCACAGGAATGGGTAGAGAAGCAGCATACAGCATAAATGCATATCTAGAAGATAATTTAGATAATTACCAGGTACCAGAAGACTATGAAATGCCTTACGGATATGTACATACTGATGAAAAGACTGAAGAAGATTTCACTGACGAAGAAGAAATTGAAAGAGTACAAATGCCTGTAAGAGATCCTGAAGAAAGAATAAAGGATTTCGATAAAATTGAACTAGGATTCGAAGATGAAATGGCCATATCAGAAGGAGAAAGATGTCTGGAATGCGGATGCTTAGATCGTTTCGATTGTCTCTTAAGAGATTATGCAGAGAAGTACGATGCAGAACAAGAAGAATATGCCGGATTCACGCCTGAATATGAAATCGATGACACACACCCAAGAGTTGAAAGAGATCCTAACAAATGTATTTTATGTGGATCTTGTGTAAGAACTACTGAAGAAATACATGGAGAAGGAGTATTAGAGTTTACTTACAGAGGGTTGGAATCAAGAGTAGAACCAGCATATGGAGATCCTTTAGGAGAAGTTGATAGTGATTTGATAGGGGACTTAGCGGATGCTTGTCCAACAGGAGCCTTAGAAGAGAAAATAGATGACAAAAAACCAGGACCATTTGAACAAAAAACCTCCGGAGAAACATATTGTAATGGGTGTGGATTAAACTGTCCTTCAAAAATAATGACTGTTTATGGAAGACCAGTCTCAATTAAACCCGCAGAAGATCCAGTTTATTCTGGTCATTTATGTGATAAAGGAAAGTTCGAAACTCTACCAAACTTAAAAGAACGCATTGGTACAGTAAAGTTAAGAAAAAATGGTAAACTAGTAGAATCGAATATGAAACAAATAAAACAAATTATTGAAGAAAAAGAAGCTGATTTAATAGTATCACCAGATTCAACAAATGAAGAACTTGAAAAGTTAGAGGAACTAGCAAAACACCTTGGTACTAAAGTAAAATCCAAAACACCGGATAAAGTATCTAATGCCACTCTAGAAGATCTATTGAATACTCAAGAGTTATATGTAGATAAAGAAAGCTTTGTAATTAATCCTAATTTAAAAATGTTCGTTAAGTCAGCAAAAGATAATGGAGCAGAGGAAGTTACCAGCATAGAGGATCTTGAAAATGGAATTGCAGTAATACCTCCTCATAGTGATGAAAAAGCTGAAAAAATGATAGTCCCTCAAGAAGGAGCTAACGGATTCGAAATCTATGAAAGAGGAACATCACAAGTTGAAATAACTTCAGAAGTGGTAATACTTTATGATGTAAATCCTAAAGAACTAGATTTAGAGGATGAAACTATAGTTCTGTTCTCTAGTGAACCATTAATTGATGATAACGTGGATGCAGTAGTTCCAATAAGGTCATGGATTGAGAAGGAAGGAACAGTGATTAATACATTTGGAGAAGAGGTGAACATATCACCAATAATAGATCCGGATTTACCAACCAATACTGAAAGAATCAGTAATTTAGTTTAGATCTTTAATTTACTTTTTAATTATTATTTTTAAATTTTCTAATTAATTTAAACACATTTAATATATTTATGGAAGTTTATATTGTTATACAAATATTAATTCTTTTTTAGAGGGAAATTTGTTTAATTTTGAATTAAATTTGATGGTTTAGCATTTGGTTGAATCTTTTTAAATAGTAATCCTAAATTTTTTTGGAAAAAGTTTAAATATATTAAGATAAAAAACGGATTGGTGCACTATATGGCTGAAGAACAAAATCCCTTTGAGATAGCCAAACAGCAGCTTGATAATGCTGCTAATTTTATAGACGCTTCTGAAGACGAAATTGAAGTACTTAAACACCCGAAAAGAATTATGGAAGTATCGGTGCCTATTGATAAGGACGATGGAGGTAAAGAAGTTTTTACTGGTTATAGAGTTCAACATAATAATGCTCGAGGCCCTACAAAAGGAGGATTAAGGTTTCATCCAGATGAAACATTAGATACTGTAAAAGCTCTAGCGACATGGATGACATGGAAGAGTGCTGTGGTTGACATACCGTACGGAGGAGCAAAAGGCGGAATAGTTTGTAATCCAAAAGAAATGACTGAAAATGAACTAGAACAAGCATCAAGAACTTACATAGATAGAATTGCCAAATATATCGGTCCTGACCAAGATATTCCAGCCCCAGATGTAAACACAAATCCTCAGGTAATGGCATGGATGATGGATGAATACGAAAAATTAACTGGAGAAAATAATCCTGGTGTAATAACAGCAAAACCTCTTGAAATAGGAGGATCAGATGGAAGAGGAGAAGCAACAAGTAGAGGAGCAATGTACACAATAAGAGAAGCCGCAGACAGATTAAACATGGATCTAAAAGATTCAACTATGGCCATCCAAGGATTTGGTAATGTCGGATCTCACTTACTAAGAATTGCAGAAGAAATGGGAGTAAATGTGATAGCAGCAAGCGACTCAAAAGGAGCAGTTTACGATGAAAATGGACTATCATACGAAAAAGCAGTAGAAGCAAAACAAAGAAATGGAAAAATACAGGAATATGAAAACACAGAAAAACTCTCTAATGAAGAATTGTTAGAATTAGACGTAGACATACTAGTACCATCAGCAATAGAAAACGTAATAACAGAAGATAATGCCGATGAAATAAAAGCAGACATAGTTGCAGAAGCAGCCAATGGTCCTGTAACCCCGCCAGCAGATGAAATACTAGAAGAAAAAGATATATTCCAGATACCAGACTTCCTATGTAACGCAGGTGGAGTAACAGTTTCCTACTTCGAATGGGTACAAAACAGATACGGTTACTACTGGGATATAGAAACAGTAAGAAACAGATTAGACGATAAAATGACCCCAGCATTTAACGCAGTATACAAGAAAGCCGAAGAAGATAACATACACATGAGAGATGCTGCCTACGGAGTAGCAGTTAAAAGAGTACTAGAATCAATGAGATACAGAGGAGAACTTTAAAACTTTTTAATTCTCTTTTTTTAGCAATATTATACTTTTTTATCTTTGATTATAGATTTTGCAGTAGCTCTAACAGCCTCTTTTGAGTTAGATTTTCCTTTCCATCCTAAATCTTCCAGTTTTGATATATCTAACAGCATTTTCTTCACATCACCTTTCCATCCTCTTCCATTTATCCCACCAGTGTATTCTAATTCCACATTCCTTGGATACAAATTCATTTCCTCTATTACTACTTCAGCAATTTCTTTAACGCTTACAAGATCTTTTGATCCAATATTATATATTTTTGTTTCTTTTCTTGAGTCATTTTCTATAACAAATTTCATTGCTTCTATACATTCGTCAACTAGCAAATATGATTTTTCTTGACTACCATCACCAAGTATTTCAAGTTTTGAAGGATCTTTTTCCAATTTTTCTATGAAATCAATTATAACCCCATGTCCTTTCTTTCCAATAATATTAGCTAATCTAAAAATCCATGAATTCAGATCAAATGTATGGGAGTAGGCTGAGATAAATGATTCTATAGATAATTTAGAAGCTCCATATATTGAAATAGGTTTTGTTTGATGATCTTCAGGTGTTGGCAAGTTAGCTGGTCCATAAACAACAGAAGAAGAAGTAAAAGCAATATTTTGAATATTATTATTTTTCATAGAATCTAAAAGATTTTTAGATGATTTTAAATCATTATAATGAGGATTTGTATTATTTGCTCCAATTTTAACGTCTGGATTCGCTGCTAAATGAAACACTAAATCGATTCCAGGATCTAAGAATTCATTCAAACTATTTTTGTCTAAAAGATCACCTTCTTCAAAATAGAAATTATCCTTACCTAAAAAGGGCTTTACATTATCAAAATTACCTGTTGAAAGATTATCATAAATAAATATATTATTATCCTTCAGTAGTTTTTTAATAAGCTTATTACCTATAAATCCAGCACCACCAGTAATAGCTATATTTTTATTCTTAAGCTCCAATCTCCCACCTGAAGATAAAAAACGCAACTTAAGTTTATTTGATTTATGATTTTTCGAAAACTTAAATTTTTTTAGATTAAGAATTTTAAGTATGAAGAAGGAAGTGAATTAGTTTGAAAATTTTAGGAGAGGGGTAATTTGGTTAGAACTTTAGGGATAGATCCAGGAACTAAAAGTATGGATGTTTGCGGATTAGAAAACGGCGAGGTATATTTTGAAAAACAAATTGATACTCAAAGAGTAGCTAAGAACCCTAAATTACTTATTGAGGTACTTGAAAAGGCTAAACCATTTGATTTGATTACCGGCCCCTCAGGTTATGGCATTGAGGTTACTTACTTAGATGAAATTAAGTACAAGGATCTTGAAGACTGGTATTATAATTACATTCTGCTTACTGACAAAAAGAAAATAAGGAAAGCTATGGATAGAAATGTTTTTGGAGCCTTCCTTTACTATGCAATGGCTGAATCTGTGAAAGAAATGAAGAGAAGAGATTGGCCTGTTTGTTTCATTCCAGGAGTGATTAATCTTCCAACTGTTCAGGAATATAAAAAAGTTAATAAAATTGATATGGGTACAGCAGATAAATTGGCGGTTGCCTCGCTAGGTGTGCTTAATGAACATAAAAATGAGGATAATTCTCTTGATAGAATTTCATTCGTTTTAATTGAGATGGGCTTCGGTTATAATTCGGTAATTGCAGTTGATCGGGGTAGAATTGTTGATGGTATTGGAGGGACTACGATTAATGGACCTGGATTTTTGTCTATTTCAAGTATGGATGCAGAATTAGTTCAGATGGTTGGAGATTGGAGTAAGGAAGATGTATTTTTAGGGGGTGCGTCTTCTATATCAGGTGTTGATTCTCCTGAAAATCTGGTTGCTTGTACTGAAAAAGAAAAAAGTTGTAGTATAGCTTATAATGCTATGTTAGAAGGGGTGCAGAAGGCTGTAAATTCTATCAAGGTTTCTATTCCTAATAATGTTAAAGTTTTACTTTCAGGTAGGTTGACGAAAATTCAAAGGATCAAAAATGATCTAAGAGAAAGATTAAATGAAGATATAAGATATTTAAACGATTTAAAAAACATTAATAGAGTTAAAAAAACTGCACAGGGATATGCTATAATTTCAGATGGATTAGCGAAAGGAAAATATGAAAAATTAATAGAACATATGAAAATAGAACAAGCTAAAGGAACTTCTATTGATTATCTCTACCACCCAAAAGCTCTAAAAGCAAAGGAAAATCTAGTGAACTTTAAATAACTAAAATTAAAATAAGAATGATTTATAAATAAAATCTTTTATCTTTTATTCTAATTTCTTTTTTAAACTGTCTGAGAAAATGTGGATCATCTTACAAGTAAATTTTCTTAATATTACAGAAAGATTTTTTATCTTAAGTTATTAATTTTTATCTGGTATAAATGTTGTCAAAAATAAGAAACTCTTTAAGAAATTTTACCAGAGTAATGAAGATGATCATAGGAAAGTCTGATTTGAACAAAGGGATAGAATTGGAAGAATCAGAGGAATATGAGAAAGCTGTTAAATTTTATACGGAAAAAATTGAGGAAGAGAATGATGAATATATTAAATCATTCTTTTTAATGAGGAAAGGAATGAGTTTGAAGAATCTTGATAGGATAGAAGAAGCTCTTAGTACCTTAAATTATGCAAATAATTTAGCTGAAGAATCTGAAGATAATTTTCTAATTTCTAATACTAATTTGATCATAGGGGATCTGTTAAGAAGAAGTGAAGATTTTGAAAAGGCGTTAGATCACTATGAAAAAACTTTAAACATTTCAAATGATGAGGAAACACTTGGAGCCGCTCATTTAGGAATAGGGATTATAAATAAAGACAAAGGATTATATGATAAGGCGGAGAAACAAATGAAAAAAGCAGTTGAACTACTAGGTGAAGCTTCAGATATAGAGAAAGGAGATGCTCTGATCAATATGAAGGATCTTTATAAGAAATCAGAAGAAACTGAAAAACTAAAAAAAGTGTCTAAAAAATTAGAAAATTTAAAAGGCTCTGATTAACCTAAAAACTTTCTTATCTTAGCAGCCTCAATAATCTTAGATTTTTTGAGTTCATCATTATTTTCGTTTAAAATTTCTGTTGTAATTTTTTTATGGTTCTCGTTTACATTGAAATCTAAATATTCTTTGGCTTTTTTAATGTCTTCCTCAAGGAATGGATATTTATTTAGAGCTTCTTCATTAAAGTATCTTAGAGAATCTTTAAGGTCCGTTGAAATCTTATTATAAGCTTTTTCCATAAGATAGTCCATTTCTCTATCATTTAAAGTTCTTATTCCTATAATTTCTGGTGGTATTCCTAAGGAATAAAGAGAGGCAGTAAATTTGATTGCCCTTGGCAGTTTTATTTCATCACTATTTTCCTGCTGAATTTTCCTTGAATATCCAAATAAGCCAATGTGTAGCTTCCTAGATCTTCTAGAAGGGACTAAATGAGAAATTTCATTTATAGGATCAGCTAATTTCACGATATTCTTTCTATATTCGTTACTAACTTTTTCAATTAATCTTAAACATCTTTTTTCATTATTAATTAAGGGTTTACCTTTCTGATTTTCTTTAATTTTTTTAATAGCTTCTTTTATATCTTTTTTAGGGTTATCATATTTGAAAGCAGACTGAATTGTAAACGTATGTACGGATTTATACTCTTCTAAAGAATTCTTTATTCTTCCTGGTTTCAAATTCCCTCTAAATGGAGAAGAACCAGTACCAATTATAGGATAGATCTCCGTATCAATTCTTTCATTTAGATCTGAGAGCTTTTTAAGGGCTAATTTATTTATTAAAACAGCTGGGATTAAACCATAGTTTAAGGCAGGATCTGATCTTGCAAGAAAAACTCTTTGATAATTTAAATCCTTGTTTTCAAGAAAATCCCCCACAATATTATGGGATTTAAGCATTTTTTCTTTTTCTTCAATTAATGGAATTACATTCACATGATCAGGTTTAATTTCACCTACCCACTCCTCAACTGAAGCATCAAATGGCCGATGTTTCCCCTTACCAGATACATGTTCTTTGTAATAGTGATAAACTCTTTCTAAATCTTTTGAAGAGGTAGTCATAGGCATTATTACTTCGAAGATCGGAGCCTTCTCAGACTCATAGAAAGCTTGTGCAGTATCATAAGATCTTGGAATATTCTCTAAAATTTCTAATATTGCTTTTTGTTCAACTTTTTCGTAGTTAGGATTCGGAACTCTAATTGTAAGTCTTAAATCTTTGCCTAATATATTTTCCTTAAAATATTCTGGATTCTCCTCCAGAAGTTCACGAACTACCGATCGACTCGCTTCTTTTCCTTCAATATCCCACATTTGTTCATCGCACATAAGTTCGGAAAAAGCATAAAATGCTTCATGGACTTCATCTTTACCGCTTAAAGTTACAGGATCACTCGAGAAATCCGGTAAAGAAGCATTATCAGGATGTTGTGTTGACATACACTTAGGTATATGATTTTCTTTCATCTTTATACCTCTAATTAACTTTTTATTCTACTTAAATTACACTAAGAGTAATGAATTGCTCAATCCAATAACTCAGATTTGTCATTATTATTAACTTAACGATCTTTTAAAACATAATTATAAGATAACTCAGATTTTAATAAAAATTAACGGTAAAATATAATTTGATTAACTTATTTATAAATCCTTTCATTAACTTATCTCATAGTTCAACAAAAAATACTACTGATATCAAAAAAACCCAACAAATATTTTCCTAATCTGGAACTAAAAAATAGAATGGAAATTTAAATCAATTTATTTTAGATAACTTAATGATTGGATTCCTAAAGTAAGGTCTTTCGAATTAAGTTATATAAGGTAATTCTTTGTTTAGGCTATGATATGTTGATACTTTTAAATTCACTATAAGATGACACTTCGACTTTGATTTGAGGGTTTGAGTGGTGAAAAGTCTGTATTTAAGATTGGAGATGATTTTAATCATTCCCATGTCCACCATTTGTTTCCACTGAAGTTCCATACTCCTGCAAACCATATTCCTACCATTTGAGATAACATATAAAAAAGTCCGATTTTTGTTAGTAAGGCTAGGATAACCATGTTAATAATTATTCCTCCGGATCTTACAATATGATCTCTTATTAGAGATTTTATTAGGCTTTTAGATCCGTTTAAGTTACGGTCTTTGAACGTTAGACTTTTATTCATAAAGAAGCTGGATACTAATCCGATTTCAATTGCTATTAGTCCTGATAGTAAATAATGTAGTTGGCCAAAGTTTGTTAACAAGTAAAGACAAATTAAATTTATAATAGCTGCCAATCCACCTACGAATGAAAATTTGATTATTCTTAGTAACTCTCCTGTTCTGTGTGTTAAATTGATTATATGCTTCAAATAATTGGATAATTTGTGTTCTATTTGAATTATTTTTGAATTTGACTCTTTCGCTTTAATTCTAACTTCTGATATCTCATTATATTCTCCTAAAACTAATATTTCAAGAAGTATTCTGTATCCAACTGGATTTATATTAGAATTTTGTATAACACTTTTTTTAAATGCAAAGAATCCAGATTTAATGTCTTTAATTTCTCTAATATCTCTGAATAAAGTTTTAGCCAAAATATCAAGTATTTTAATTGAAAATCTTCTCAAATACCTTTTATTTTTTCCTTGGGACTGACAGCCTACGGCAACATCTCGACCATTCTCAATCTCTGAAAGCAGTTCCGGGATTTTTTCTGGTTTATGATGTAAGCTAGAATCCATGACCACAATAATTTCATTTTCAATACTTTCAATACATCTTAAAATTGCAGATGATGATCCTTCATTTGTCTTTCTTCTGAATAAATTAATCCTGTCTTCTTCTAAGTTTTTTGGTAAAAATTTTTCCTCTGTATCCTTCGTCACTAAAAAAATCTCGTATTCATAATCTGAAGAATTTAAAGTATTTGATATCCTACCTAACAATTCTGATACATTCTCTGATCCATTACGAAGTGACATCACTATTGAGATCAAACTGGTACTTCCCCCCGATTCCATTTCTATTATCCTAATTAAGTAAGTCTGTTATAAAGACTTTGTTACTTTTTCAAATTAAGAATTAGATTATTTCTCTTTTCGTGGTTGAGGAAGATCCCGTCCTTTAGGGCGAGGATACACCCAACCGTAAGTTTATATAGTTCTAATACTATTCGTAGGTAACTGGCAGTTGGTTGGGGGTCTGTCGTTGAACAAAAAGCGATCCCATGCCTTTTGAGGCAATGGCTAAAGCCTCAGAC